>JANPLP010000001.1:0-4596 GCA_031426595.1 Planctomycetia bacterium
CAGTGAAACGCGCCGTCTTATCGACTATTCGAACACCTTGCTCAGTCTCTTCTGCCAGCATGCGGCAGAACAAGCATGCACCCTCAATCCGTTCGTACTCCTCCATCCTCGCTACATGACGTTGGACTTCAGTTGGAAGGATGTCGGTAGCAATTAGTTGCGAATGTGTATGCGCTAGCGAAGCGCCAGCGTCATACCCCACATTCTTAAACACCACTGCATAAGTCGAATTGCGTTCGCAGCGCCAGTATGCCAACCGATCCCGATAAGCGCGAAACACCAGACCCACTGTCTCTCGATCAAGCTGCGAAAGCGACTGCAAGTGCAGCGGACTTTCAATGATCACTTCATGACCACCGCTTAACTCACGTCGAACATACAGATCGATTCCCGCTCCGAGCACCGCTTCACTGTCGATAGGGACGGTGAGCGGAAAATGAGGCGAGGAAGTTGGCCGCTGGCTGGCGTCGACTCGATACTGCACGCCGTTGACTGCGGGGAATTTGTTTGGCACGACGCGAACGCGCCAACGCGTTTCATCCCCTTCTATTGCACTACCGTAACTAGCCAGTGTCCCAGGTGTCTCGCATTCATGCCCGCAACAAAATGGGCAATCGGAACTGTCATTATGAACCGAGACGATGTGCGAGTAATCTTCGGGGCGTTCGGAACGTTGCGGCGCGACAATGACCCACCTGTCCGCAAGCCAATCATGGCGCAGTTCGCTGGAAGTGTAGCTGTCACGTTTTCCGCCCATTTAGTCTCTCAGCTATTGACGAGTATCGGATACCTTATCTGTTGATAAACTCTCTCGTAAGCTCCTGCGCTTTGTCGCCAAGACCAATCTTGCTGCATTCCGGAAACAACAATTTGCTCCCAAAGTTCCGGCTGCGAACTGAACATTGCGACCGCGCGATCTAACGCGCCTCGCAAACTCTCAACACTATAGTTATTAAATCGAAACCCAGTCGCAGAATTATCCGCCAATGACTGCGGAGTTGTGTCGACTACAGTATCTACCAATCCGCCGGTCGAATGGACCACCGGAACCGAACCATATCGTAAGCTATAAAGCTGATTCAATCCGCAAGGCTCATACCGACTAGGCATCAAAAACATATCGCTTCCAGCTTCAATTTGATGCGCGAGCGGCTCTGCGAACTCAAGCTTCACTGCGATCTTGCCCGCTGCGTGCGAGGCGAGCAGCTCGAGCTGCTGGGCGTAGCGCTCTTCGCCCGTTCCAAGGATGACCCACTGCACCGGCATTTCGACCAACGCTCGTTGCAGCAGCGGAATTATGAGGTCCCATCCCTTTTGATCCGCCAAACGTCCAATGATCCCGACCAGCGGAAGACTGGGATCGACTGTTAAGCCGTGAGCCATCTGCAACGCCCGCTTGCACTCAGCTTTTCCTATCCCCCAATTGCTCGCGTCGTATTTCTTCATCAGGTAAGGATCCACCGACGGGTTCCAATGCGAGTAATCCACGCCGTTGACAATCCCAATTAACGACTGTCCGCGGTCCCGCAAAGTTCCATCCAAAGCGCACCCATTTTCAGGCTCAGTGATCTCACGCGCATACGTCGGGCTAACTGTCGTGACCGCATCAGCAAACGCGATGCCAGTTTTCATCAAGTTCAGTTGCCCGTAGAATTCCATCTGTTGCCAGTTGAAATATTGCCAGTCCAAGCCGGTAAGAACCATGTCGTAATGCCAGAACCGTCCTTGATAAGCAAGGTTATGGATGGTCATTACGCTCTTTGCGTTCCGCGCCCATTCGTACCCGCCAAATCCGGTCGAAACATAGGCCGGCATCAATGCAGCTTGCCAGTCATGCGCATGTACGACATCGACTTCGAGCGCCAACTGTGCGATTGCTTCCATCGTGGCGCGACAAAAGAACGAAAACCGCTCACAATTGTCTCGATACTCACCTTGCTTGTCACCGTACAAGCCGTCGCGGTCGAAGTACGTGGGCTGGTCGATGAAGTAAATGGTGACTTGAGAATTCGGCAATTTTGATTTTGAAATCCGGCAAGCTACATGGCGGCCGCCCATCGGAATCGTGAATGCCACCGAGGTGGATTCGATCGAAAGCCCACTTCTCATGGCACTACGATAACAAGGCAGAAACACACTGCACTGATGCCCCAGTTGCTCAAGAGCGATCGGCAACGCGCCACATACGTCTCCCAGTCCGCCAGTCTTCGCGAACGGCACGACTTCGCTCGAAATCATCGCAATATGTAATCGTTTCAACGCAGCTTTCCCGTTTCAGTCCTTCGTTGTGCGACCAGCGCTTTAAAACCGCCCAGCTCGAAACTGCGTCGACTCGCGCACTCGCGAAAAGCGTTTCGCGCAGTCCCCGCAAGGGAGCAATGTACTCGATCGCTTGCAATGTCGCAGTTGCATTTCCGCATAGTTTCATAAAAGAGAGCGGTCTACAAGCGGCCTAACCCGATCCCGCGTCACACTTTGCCAGCGAAGTCCAGTTGCTCTTGGTCGTTCGCTCACCACGCGAGTATAATTGGGGCTCAGCAATCGAGCATCTTTTGCCTGCACCATGGATCACCTTAGCTCGCGATTTTTTGCCAAGCGAATTCGACGCCAATTGCAATACTCCAGCTTTCGATTTACATCCGTATCAACAGCGCGGAGTTGAATTTGTCGCGGAAATCAGTCAGGCTTATATACTCGTCAACTTTGCTCCTCAACACCAAGTGATCGACAATCAATCAGCAAATCAACTAGCAAATCAACCAGCGTATTAGCCTTTGAACTGACAAGTAACGAACTGTTCTGTTTGCTCCTACACTCATTCTAGCCCCACTAAAATGCCCGAAGCAGCTTTGCCAATCCGCTCGAACCTACCTTCAACGAACGGCTTAGCTCAGGTTTAGACGGAGCACACTCAACCATGACCACTTCTACAATACGCCCTAAAGTTGCTCAACTGACCTTTCAGTTTTTCAACCGTTCGCTCCATCCGGAGCTGTTCCAAGTCGCTAAGTCGCACCGCATCGAACGCGATTGCTTCACCGCACTGATCGACATCACCCATGACGGACATGTGATTCGCTTTAGTTCCGGTTCCACTCTGCTTACAGAAGTGGCGGCTTCTGTCCATCAACCGCTTCCAAAGAGCCGTCGCTTGCTCCTCAATCCACTCAGTGAAAAATGCTCGCAGTCAATCGAATGCCGCGGCAACATCACCTACAAGTATGAACACGAACTCGAGCGGGTGAAGCCAGAGATGTTTTGGATGATCCAGCAGCAGTTGGGCGCGTCAGCCAAAAACCACGAGTTGATCCAGGTGTTCGATTCCAGCGGACGGATGGCGATCGGCGGAATGAGCTTTATCCATGTCGAAACACGCAGCCATTCGCTGCGCATCCAAGCCATCCATACGTTTCCCGATGACCTTGCACTGGTAAAAATCCAGTCCGTCTACACGCTCCCCAAGTAGCAGCAGTCGCGCTATCGATTCAGAAAACACGGTTCGAGTAGTGCAGTTGTGTAAGCCCGCTGCTCTTCAGTTTGCAACTTGGATACGCACTCCCGCCAGTCCCATTTAGGGGTGCGTCGCGTCCTCGAACTGCAAGGTTTTCTCGGGAACTAAGGGTGGCGGAGATCTATCCAGCGCGGTAACCTCTGAGCGTCAAGCCATCGTCGTAACGTCATTGTCGTACCCTCGCGTAATTGAGATAGTTGCTAGAACATGACCGCATCCAACACCCAGTTAGGCGGAGGCCGTTCTGATTCCGGCGCTCCCACTGCACAAAGCGAATCGCATGCGGCCCCAACAGGTCGGCCCGGCACGCGACCGAGCGACTTGCCGGAGCCATCGGTGCATTTAACTGAAGGCTGGCATTGTTCGCATATCTTCTACCGCTTCAATCGAGCAGCGCTCCAGCAACTTTCCCAAGAGCAGCGATCCCGCGGCGCAATTGCTTTGGCGGAAGCTCTGGATCCGCAGGGTCCTCAAGCAACTAAACGGCTGCAGACGTTCATCGTTAGCGGTCACAAAGCAGATTTTGGCTTGATCATGTTTGACGCAGATCCGCTGAAGGTGGATGCAGTGCATCAAGCCGTTTTGTCCGGGCCACTAGGACCCGCGATCGAGCCCGTTTACTCATTCGTCTCCATCACCGAAATTTCGGAGTATGTCCCTTCGCCGCAGCAATACGCTGATCGATTGGCATCGGGTGGCGAAGATCGCCATTCACCCGCTTTCGCTGCCAAAGTCGCAGCTTACGAAAAACGCTTACCGATGATGAATGAGCATCGCCTGTTTCCCGAGTTACCAACTTGGCCAGCGATGTGTTTCTATCCGATGAACAAGAGTCGCGTTGTCGGCGCGAACTGGTACACAACTGCATTCACAGCTCGCAATGCAATGATGGCGGAGCACGCACAGAGCGGCATGGCCTTCTCCGGACGCGTCACCCAAGTCGTTACTGCCAGCGTCGGAATGGACGACTGGGAATGGGGCGTAACTCTGTGGGCTCGCAACCCTCAGTACTTGAAGGAAATCGTTTACAAAATGCGCTTCGACGAAGCCAGCGCAAAGTACGGCGAATTCGGTCAGTTCTTCGT
>JANPLP010000002.1:0-2836 GCA_031426595.1 Planctomycetia bacterium
ACACCGAGTTCGAAACCGCTTTTCAAGCTATGGCGACTGGCAGCACGGGTAAGTGCATTTTGAATTGGCGCAATCCGCCCGCCAAGTAACTTATAAACGAGTCGATATAACCGGCGAAGATCAGTCGTGGTTTGGATCGAATTAAACTCCGCGTCAAAATCGAGGGTAGAAGCATTATGTACGGTGCCTTTCAGTCTCATCTGCAACAGCAGCTTTCCGATATCGACGCGGCTGGTTTGACCAAGCGCGAGCGTGTGATCACTTCTCCGCAGGATGCGCATATCAGCGTCAGCAGTGGGGCTCAAGTGCTGAACATGTGCGCAAACAATTACCTTGGGTTAGCTGAACATCCGGTCGTGAAGGCCGCCGCAGCCCGGGGGCTCGACGAGTGGGGCTTCGGACTAGCAAGCGTCCGCTTCATCTGCGGCACACAAGGTGTGCATAAGGAACTAGAGAAACAGATCAGCAGCTTTGTCGGAATGGAAGATACAATTCTGTATTCTTCGTGTTTCGATGCGAATGGCGGATTGTTCGAAACGCTGCTGGGGCCTGAAGATGCAATTATCTCGGATGAGCTAAACCATGCGAGCATCATCGACGGGATTCGATTATGCAAGGCGCAGCGATATCGCTACAAAAACAACGACGTCACGGACCTTGAGTCAAAACTGAAGGAGGCCTCCGGTTGTCGTTTCAAGATGATCGCCACCGACGGTGTGTTCTCCATGGATGGGATCATCGCCGACCTACCGGGCATCTGCGAGTTGGCTGACAAGTACAACGCGTTACTAATGGTCGACGACTCGCACGCGGTGGGGTTCATGGGCAAGCACGGGCGAGGTACTCACGAGCATCACGGCGTGATCGACCGTATTGATGTCATGACCGGGACTCTGGGCAAAGCGCTCGGTGGTGCCAGCGGCGGTTACACGTCGGGGCGCAAGGAGATCATCGATCTGCTGCGTCAACGTTCGCGACCGTACCTATTCTCAAACTCGCTCGCGCCGCCGATCGCTGCTGCTACGCTGGCCGCCCTCAAGTTGCTCAGTGAATCCACGGAGCTGCGCGATCGACTGGAAACCAATACAAAGTATTTCCGTCAGCAGATTGTAAAGCTCGGCTTCAACATCGTCCCTGGCGAGCACCCCATTGTTCCCATCATGCTGGGCGATGCGCGCCTCGCGACTCAGTTGGCTGAGTTGATGTTGAAAAAGGGCGTTTATGTGGTTGGATTTTTCTACCCAGTCGTCCCGCAAGGTAAGGCTCGGATCCGCACACAGATCTCCGCCGCCCACAGCCGTGAGGACCTCGAGTTTGCACTCGAAAAGTTTGCTGAAGCCAAACGCGAGCTGAATTAGGTAGTCTAGACGTCCAATAAATGACGCATCAGCGGCACACAGAAGTTCTAAAACTAGTGATTAAGCAAAGGGAAAGTTGAGCTGCTATGCAACGCTTGTTACTTTGAGAAGCTAGTTGGTACGACTCCAGCACGCTTCCTGAGCGTTTAATACTGAAATCCCCGCCCCTGCTTGCCCCAATAGATGCGAGCGAGGCAGAGATCGGGCGCCTTTGTGATCATGTAGGAGGTTGCTGACGAAAAAACTATCTTTCCAGAGCATGCCACCGCCCAGTAGCGGGCAGGCAGCGCGTTCGTCTGGTCGCGAGTATCGATCGACAAGAAGCGGCCGCCAAGAAAAGGAAAGACATTTGTCAATTAACCATCGCTGCCGTTCTAGGTCCCAACTTTAGCTTTGTCACGTTTTTTCTTTTTTGGCTTCTTATTTTCGGGCTTTTTCATTTCAGGCTGAGGCTCGGCAGCGGTGGATTCCTGAGGCTTAACCTCCGACTCGGCTTTACTCGAGTCGGCTTTACTCGAGTCAGGCTTTTTCGAGTCAGGCTTACTCGAGTCAGACGAGTCACTTGCGGATTCCTTCGCAGGTTCAGTTTTCACTTCTCCCCTCTCAGCAGCATCCTTCTCACTCTTTGCCTTCGCTTCCGCGTCGGCCTTCTTCTTCGCTGCATCTGCCTCGCGACGCTTCGCCGCCTGCATTGGATTCTCTCCACCTCCCATACCACGCCGCCCTTCGCGATCGCTTGCCTTGTAAAGTTGGAAACGAGTCGGTTCAAACTTAGCAGGGAAATGATTGTTGTCGCGATTGGCATCCGCGATCTCGCGGTGCGGATCAAGCTCGATGCTCTTCATCAACTTTTCAGACATAAACGCCGTGGAAGTTTCGAGCGCGTTACGTTGCCAGGCTTCTGCTGGCAAACGGATCATTTGATCACTTCCGTCTTCATAGACAACTCGCAGTACGATCGGCATCACTAGCCCACCGAGGTTTTTTAACTTGACAGTGTAAAAATTCTTTTTCGATTCAACTTGTTTGCGTTCCTCTTCGGTCAGCTTCTCGATGAATCTCTGATAAGCTTCCCGCTGTTCCGGCGTAACTTCGTTGGGATCATACGAGTTGTAAAAATCCTTAAGCTCGGGAATGCGATCCACAAATTTTGGAAGCGGTTTGTTACGCGACTCTGAGAGCGTAGGCAAGCGCGCTTGCTTCTTCTCCAGGCGGCGTTCTGCATCTTTATCTGGATCGGTATCGTCCGGAATCGACCAAAGCACTTCGTCGATGGAAATGTCACAGTGATCGGTCGAATAGAACCAACCTCGCCAGAACCAATCGAGATCTACACCCGAAGCGTCTTCCATCGTTCGAAAGAAATCGGCTGGCATCGGACGTTTGAACATCCAACGGCGCGAGTATTCCTTGAATGCGTAGTCAAACAACTCGCGACCGAGCACCGTTTCGCGCAGGATATTGAGCGCCGTGGCGGG
>JANPLP010000003.1:0-2578 GCA_031426595.1 Planctomycetia bacterium
GGTAACAGATCAGTTGAGCAAATGGCATCGTGCGTCGCTGGATGTGCGAGATCGTGAGATGCAACTGCATGAGACCAATAAGAAACTGCGCGCGATGACCCCCGAGCAATTGGCGGATGATGAGTTGCGCGAGCAACTGCGAACTCAGGCAGGCGCGGAAGCCAATAACGGTCGCCGCTTAGCGGGACTTTCGAAAGCCGGTGAACAACTGCTTCGTCAAGCTGCCAGGAATCCAGAAATCGGTGTCGGGCACTTGGATCGCTGGGCTGAGATGCTTCAAATTTTGAATGACATTTCATCTAACCGCATGCCCGGCGTTTCCGATCTGCTGAGTAAAGCGGCTGCGGAAACTAAACTTGCACGCGCTGGCCAAGGGGGTAAAGCCAAACCGAGCGGACCATCAGCGGGTCAGAACAAAGGTTCCGCCGGCGGAGCTGGCAAACCCGCGGACGAATCCAAACTCGCGGCTTCTGATAAGCCCAAGATGCCTTCGATTTCGGATATGGAATCCTCGCTGCAACCGCCGGACGACAAAGCTGTCGAAGGTGAAGCGGCGAAGAAGAAATTCGATGGCAGTCGCCTCTCACTGCCCAAAACCACTTTGGCAGGCCCCGCTAAACCGAATGACAAGAAAGCTGAAGAGGAAGAAACGGAAGAAGACTCTGCAGTCGATCAAGCGGTGTATGAACAAGCCGATCTGCTGGCTGAGTTTGAGAAGATCGCCGACGAATTGAATACGTTGCTGGCCAACATGGAAGGGAGCACCTTGGTCAAGCGATTGAAGTCGGCCTCGCGTGAGCAGAACAAAGTTGCCGAGCGAATCGGCAGCCGTATCGATGCATTGTTCGGTCAAACGGCCAACGTCAAGCAAGACGATTCACAGATGCTCAAAGACCTGTCGGATGTCGAGCAGAAGAGTAGTCAAGCGGTTTCGTACATCATGGATGACATGCAAAGCTACTTTGAAAGACGCCGCATGAATCAGTTTAAGGTCGTACTCGATGACATGCGCAAGTCTGAGGTCACCGACGCGCTCAAGTTGATCAGCGAAGAGTTGCCCAAGGAACAAGGGATGTCGATCGCTCAAGCAGAGTACTGGTCCGATACGCTGGATCGTTGGGCGGAAGATTTGGTGGATCCTGCTTGTAGCGGCAGTTGCCCGGGTTGCAAAACTTCCGATGCTCTCCCGCCCTCACTGATTCTCGAAGTTCTTCAAATTCTCGAAGGCGAGGTTAACTTGCGCGAAGCGACGCGCGTTGCGGAGCAAGCGAAGGCTGGTCTGGCGGCTGAGAAGCATTTGGAGGACGCGACCAAGCTGAGCGAAACGCAATTGGGCTTGAAAGATCGTACCAAAGCGGTGGTCAAAAAGATCCAAGAGATGCCCGATGGTGATTCGCGTTTCCCTAAGGAGATCTCACTGCTCAGCCAAGTCAGCGATGTGATGTTTGATGCGGAGAGAACTCTTTCGCTGCCGCAAACAGGTGCGCCCGCCATCGCGGCTGAAACGGAAGCCATTGAGTTACTCCTGCAATGCAAACGCATTAATCCCAACGGCGGCGGAGGAGGTGGAACGTCACCTGGCGGTGGCGGCAGTGGAACGACACAGGATTCGGCTCTCGCGTTGCTCGGAACAGGGCTGAATCAAAACGAAAAACGTGAGCACCGGGATGTTTCGCAGGCAACTGGTGAAACGGGTCGCGTGATGCCTGAAGAGTTTCGCGCCGGGTTGGATGAATATTTCAATCGACTTGAAAATGGCCTTTGATCTGCTTGGCTGTTGAAGCGGCTGTTACGGGCCCGTAGCGACCGCTGTCGATCTTGAATGACTGTCGCGAGCGCCGATTTCGGGCCAGCCTTACAAACTGTAGAGCAGAGTTCAACCGGATCAGATTGTCGATCGCCGGCTGGCTTTCGCGAAGTTCCAACCCAATCCGCAAGGAGCTAGTTCAACACGGGCAGAGTACAGCAGTTGTAAGATTCCGCGAAAGTCGAATGTGGGAGCCAATATGTTACAACTCAAAATGTTACAACTCATCATGTTACAACTCATTGAGAGAACTGATTCCGCTGCAGCCTTAAAGTTTGTTTCGGGATGGCTGGTTGTATGCTTTGCCACCGCACACGTTGCCGCTCAAGAACGTGCTGGGCAGGCGGTGCCGCAAACTGAAGTGGATCAGCAACCCTCTGCTATCAGTCCGGCGACGACCGACAAGCCTGCCGAAAAAAAAGCGGAGGCAAAGGACGCTGCAAAGGCCCCGGTAGAGAATGCTGTGGCTGACGTGGTTGTGTTTGCGGCCCCTGCGGGTGTGGCGGTTGAGCAAGCCGCAGGAGATGCTGCGGAAGTACAAATGGGAGTCGATGCGGCTGTCGAATTCGAGGTCGAGGCCCAAGGAGCTTTGCTCGTAGGGGACACACCTGTTTCTAAATTAGTTACTCGCATCGCAGTGGATAACGCACTCGTTCGCCGACTCTGCAATCCTAACGATGAGCAGCTAGTGCAGCTAAAAAAGTTTGACAAAGATTGGGTGATCGGCAGAGTCAAGGCTGCGAAGGTGGTGGGGAATCTAGGCGAGGGGAG
>JANPLP010000004.1:0-6879 GCA_031426595.1 Planctomycetia bacterium
CCCAGGTTTTACTTCGACAAAATAGCGAGCCCCGCTACGACGAAGCAGCATGTGCGAGTGACCAGGAGCAATCAATACTTTGCCGGGCATGACACTTTCTCCGTCCACTGCCTCAAGTACCTCCATTTTGCAAATTTCGTCGAGCCTAAGTGCGAAGGATTTCGAAAAATGCTCTGGAATATGTTGAACGATGACGGTACCTGGGCAATTGGCTGGAAGCTGCATAAGAATTTCCTCGATGGCTCGAGTTCCGCCAGTGGATGCGCCCATCGCAAGAACCTTGTTAGTAGTGCAGGCAAGGGCGTAGGACGTTCTCATCGCTGGTTCCTCATACGCTAGCTTCTTTACCGTCGACATTGCAGCAGCTTTGACGGCAATGACTAAGTCCTTTTCCACGTCTCCAACCGAGTAGGCATTTTTAGGTTTTGCGAGTACTTGAACTGCTCCGGCGTTCAGTGCTTCGACTCCCATCTTGGTTCCCTCTTGCGTGAGCGAACTGATAACGATCGTTGGAATGGGATGAAAGCTCATCAATTTTCGCAGGAACGTAATTCCGTCCATGCGTGGCATCTCGACATCGAGCGTGATCACATCAGGGGTGTTCGCGGCAATCATATCGCGGGCTACATAGGGATCCGGCGCAGTCCCGATAACTTCAATTTCTGGATCTGCATCTAGAGCGCGCTTAAAAACTTGGCGAACAACCGCCGAATCGTCTACTATCAATACCCGAATCATTGAATTAGTCCATGGCGTTAACGTGAAGGATAAAGGGACGGTCGTCGACGGTAAGGAAGACGACGGCAAGTTCACCTGTGACTCGATCCCACTGATGAGCATCGGCGACGGTAACTTTTGGCGGATGGAGTCGAATTTTCTCGTCGCTTTTAAAAGACCGAGTCAGCCAATTACCTCCGATGATGTTACTCACTTCACCCAGAACATCATGGATCAAGTTGTCGGAGTCTTCACCGGCCATCATTTCGGCCCAATCGCGACAAAGTGGCTTGGGCGCGATGATGAACAGCTCGCCGTTACGGCTTCCTGAATAGCTGATCTCCGCCAACAAGTAATTCTCCAACTGATACAATGGGCACGATTCAGTTCGTTCGCTCATGGCAAAGACCATTGTTTCCAATACCGATTGAGCGACTTCGGCGATTAAATTTTGACTTTTGCTTATCATGAAGCCAATTCTTTCTTCAGGAGCTGCTCGGCTTCTGTAAACAACGCAACAATCTTTTCAGGACTGAATGGTTTACGAAGTACCCCGATAACGCGATCGCATTTTAAGCGATTGACACGTTCCTCTGTCGCCTCGGACGAGACGATCACGACCGGCGGAATGGGAATGGTTCCTACCGACATCAGCTTCTCAATGAGTCCGTCACCAGTCAATTCAGGCATATTGAGGTCGCAGAACATGATGTCGAACAATTGCGTCTCCAATTGCTTTAACGCGTCCACCCCGTTCTTGGCATCGACAACTTTTTGTACCTTAATCTTAGCCATTTCAAGCGATTTTCGAACAATCGTTCGCATCATCGCCGAATCATCTACGATCAATATCGGACCAAACTCGATCATGGCAGTGAAAACCTTTTCTGAATAAAACAACTATCTGGATTGATTGTGCATTGGTCTGCTTCTCATACCCGGCAAAAGGAAGGCTGAAAGAGTAGTTTTTTGATTTGGTCTTTGACAAGGTACACATTCCCCGTTCCGACCTCGATCGACATCGTTCGTGGACGGTCGCCGCCAACGTCTTCGGCGCTAACAACAAGGCTGTTTTTCCACATCAATTTTCTAAAAACCGTATGGTTTCGTTGAGCGATTTTAAAAACCCCTTCGCCATTAGTGGCTTGTGCGCCACCCGCAACGCAGATCGCAATGTTGTTCAATTGCGAGCCACACTTTTGCATTTGCTCTAGAAGTAGACCGACTCCTGAATCGACATAACGTCCAGGTCGGAGTTTGGCTTGTTCTGGATCATCGAGGCTTAGCGGAAGCTGGCAATGCGCGAGTCCAGCGATCGATCGAACCGCGTCATACGCGGCAACTCCCAGGCATGGACCAAGAGCATACGTGATCAATGAGTCATACGGGTCTTGGCTGATCGCAAACTCGCCAATTCCGATCGTAGTAAGCGTCATGCTCCACCAATTTTTCTGTAGACCGTCGGCCGTACGCTTCGAAAGGGGGTATCGATGCCGGACAGATTCTCCGAATGTCCGATCAGCAGATAGCCATTTGGACGCAACAGGCGGTACGCTTCATCGATGATTTTCGAACGAACTTCACGGTCGAAATAGATCATGACATTGCGGCATAGGATAGCGTCAAAAGGGCCATGCATTGGAAATGGAACTCTTGACAAGTTGATACGTCGAAAGGTTACCAATGATCGAACGGCTTCGTTAACTTGATAATCCGTACCAGAAGGCGTCTCTTGGAAGTAACGTTTGAGCCACGCTTGTGGTACGTGCTCAAGTTCTCGAGTGCTGTAGATCGCTTGTTCAGCTTGCCGAAGAATTTGAGTTGAAATGTCCGTTGCAAGGATCTTGACATTGCGTGGGTCGACTTTTGCAGCTTTCGCTGCTTCATGAACGACCATTGCCAGGGTGTACGGTTCCTGCCCTGAAGAGCAGGCTGCCGACCAAAATTTCACTGGTACGGGACCATTTTTCCAAAGCTCCTTCAGCATCTCTCCGATTTGTTCAAAGTGCTCAAACTCGCGCAGAAAATGCGTGACGTTCGTGCTCATCAAGTCGATCAATCGTGTAAGCTCACTCAGTGAATGGTCGGCCGCCAGGTAGTCATAATATTCCATTTCACTATTCAACCCGAGATCGCGAATACGTTTAGATAAGCGACTACTGACGAGGGCTTCTTTACCAGGAGCCAAATCGATTCCGCTGTGGGCATGAATAAGGTCCCGGAATTTGGTGAATGTGTTGCTGTTCATGTTGTTACTAGTTCTCGCGTGGGCATCCACTTTCGGATTTTGATATTCCGCTCCACAGAACTCGACGAATTCGTCTCGTGGCCGAGTTTGAATTCCGCCACGGCACTTGCAAGCGAACTTGCCTGGGCATTCAATTCTTCACTGGCACTCGCAGATTCTTCGCTATTGGCTGCAGTCTCTTGAGTGAGCTTGTCGAGGTTGATGAGAGCCGAACTCACTTGTTCGATTCCGGCTGATTGCTGCTTTGAGGCGGTTGCAATCCCTCGGATAAGATCGCTGACTTGACACGATCCCTCTGTGATTTCGGAGAAAATCGTGTTCATCTCTGCGGTGATCTTGACTCCGCCTTCTGAGTTTTTGACGGACTCGCCGATTAAGCCGGCGGTAGTCTTGGCCGCTTCGGCGCTTCGCTGCGCTAGATTGCGAACCTCTTCGGCAACTACCGCAAAGCCTTTTCCGGCATCTCCAGCTCGTGCGGCCTCGACAGCAGCGTTGAGCGCAAGGAGGTTCGTTTGAAACGCAATGTCATCAATCGTTTTTACAATTTTGGCCGTAGCATCGGCAGATTCCTTGATCTTCGCAATGGACGCTCTCATCCGCACCATGGCGTCTGTCCCCTTTTGCGCGGAAGACTTGGATTTGTCCGCGAGCGACTGCCCGAGGGAGGCGTTATCAGCATTTTGTTTCGTAGATGCTGACATTTCATCAAGACTTGCCGAAACATCGGCCAACGCGCTGGCTTGTTGCGAGGCGGCTTGGGCAAGTGATTGACTGCCGTTGGCAATCTCCCCCGAAGCCGAATTTACCTGATCAGCTCCCTGCGCGACCTGCGACAGGCAATCGTTGAGACCATCGACGACGGCGTTTAACGATCGCTTGATACTATCGAAGGAACCGGAATAGTTTCCTTCCATTCGAACGCGCAAATCGCGTTCGGCAATTCTCTCGAGAATATCGACCGCTTCCGCGATCGGCTTGGCTGCGGAATCAAATGTCTGTTGCATCCCCAATACGAGATCGCTGTAGACGCCATTGAGTGTTCGGCTGTTCAAAACAATTTTGAAGTTACCTGCCTTGGCGGAATCGATGGCCGAGCCGAGTTCCCCTGTCACTGCCTTTAGCGACTGAATAATATCGGCGAACGATCGCGAGACGTGGCCAATTTCATCCTGCGCCGAAACATCGATGTCCACGTTCAAATTGCCTTGAGAAACAGCTTCAGCGGCCAGGGTCAAACGATTCAAGCGACGGCGAATTGCGATAGCAAATATCCACGAGATTGTGAGTAAGGTCAACGCGATGAACACGCCGGTCAGTAAGCTTCCGAGGTTGACAATGTTGGCTTTTTGGATCGCGGCTACTTCAGTTTCAGTCTTCGATGTTACAGCATACGGAACGGTCTGGTCGACCAAACTGCGGTGGATTGTAAAAAGCGGTGAAAGCTTATCCTTTGCGATGCCGCGTGCTTCTTCGAGATTGCCGACGCGTACAAGCGGAATAAAAGCGGTATTGACAGTCTTAAAAAAATCCTCAGCAGGCCCAGCACTCTTCTCAAGAGCCGTTCGCAATGCCCCAGGTGTAAGCACTTTCCGCCAATGTGTCATTCGAGTTTCGTACTCACCGTGGAGCTTCTCAAATTTTTCGACAAGCTTGGTCCGGGTCCCAAGATCTTCTTCGTCCGCCAGTTCGCGTACCGTCAAATACGACTCGATAATGAACGCAGGAGGTGGAAGTATGTCTGCGATTAAGTCGCATTTGCTTATTACTTCGTTGTAGTCAGAACCGCCCACAAGATTGGCTTTTTGTATTTGACTCGTTGCAACTAGCACCAATACGATCAAAATCGCGATACTAGAAGACATCAATAGTTGCTTCGTGATGAAAGAGCGATTATTTAGGTATTTTGAAAATCGATGCATGAGACTGCCTGGAATGTGTTAAAAGTAAGTGCTTAGGGATCAAAGGGCGGACTCTCTCGCATAAAAAACCTCTCTAAAAGCCTCGGAAGTCTTCATCATCGAGCGGCACGAGAACTTTTGTGTGGCCGCCTGTACGTGACTTTTCGGTCACTTTCTTTGCAAGCTTGACATCTTGAGAGCGAACCGAAGATGCAGGTCGCATTACTGTCTGAATAACTTCGTTTAGCTGCGAAAATTGCTTCGTTTTCGCTTGGGAATTCGTCAGTCGGAATTCTGCTACGGTGTTCGCAAGCGAACTAGCTTGTGCATTCAACTCTTCGCCCGCACTTGCCGATTCTTCGCTATTCGCAGCCGTTTCCTGCGTAAGTTTGTCGAGGTTTGTTAACGCGGAATTGACTTGTTCAATTCCTGAAGACTGCTGTTTGGACGCCGCTGCAATCTCGCAGATGATGTCGTTAACTTTGCTTGAGCCATCGCTAATTTGAGTCAAAAATTCACTCATCTCGTTCGTGATTCTGACTCCCCCATCAGCATTTTTAACGGATTCCTCAATGAGATTGGCGGTCGTCTTTGCGGCTTCGGCACTGCGTTGCGCTAAGTTCCGAACTTCTTCAGCAACTACAGCAAAACCCTTGCCTGCATCGCCAGCACGAGCAGCTTCAACTGCAGCGTTCAAGGCCAGCAAATTGGTTTGAAACGCGATGTCATCGATCGTCTTGACAATCTTGGCGGTTGCGTCGGACGATTCTTTGATTTTTGCGATAGAATCTCCCATGCGCACCATGGCTTCTGATCCTTTTTGAACGGAAGCTTGTGATTGTTCAGCAAGCGTACGACCCAACGAAGCATTGTCGGCGTTCTGTTTTGTCGACGCCGACATTTCCTCCATACTCGACGATATATCGGCTAGAGCGCTCGCTTGTTGCGATGCACCTTGAGCCAATGCTTGACTGCCGTTGGCAATTTGTCCTGAAGCGGCGTTGACTTGCTCGGCTCCATTGGCAACGTGAGAGAGGCTTTCGTTGAGACCGACGATCGCCGAATTAAGAGATAGCTTCATATTCTCGAATGATCCGGAATAGTCACCGTTCATGCGTACTTGCAAATCTTTGCGAGCAACATGGCCAAGCACCTCGACCGCTTCATTGATCGGTGCGCTCACCGCATCCAGCGTTGCGTTCATGCCGGTGATTAAGTCGGCATACGCGCCATGGAAGCGATCCGAATCTGAACGTTCCGTCAATCGGCCATTTCTAGCGGCATTCACTAACCCACCTAAGTCTGCAACGACTGCTCCGAGTGTTTCAACGATCGAGCGGAAACTCTGGGAGGCGATTCCAACCTCGTCAGTGGAATGGACGTTTACCTTGACGCTCAAATCACCCTCAGCGACCGATAACGCAACTCTTGCTAAGGCCTGGAGGGGAGAACTAATGGAACGCACTAAGACGAGGCAGACTAATCCACTTAGGACGAGAGTGGCTGTCATGGCGATGATGGCTGTCCAAAGAGCGTTAGTTGACGCTATTGCTGAGTCCGCCGCGGATGCATCTAAGCCTCGCTTGTTCAAATCGCATTCTTCTTGGACCGTCTCTTGCAATTTATCAAAGAGAGTCGCAAGATCGCCTTGAGCCATATCACGAGCTTCTTCAGATCTTTTTTGTCGTGATAGCGCTAACACTTTGTCGGCTTCGGCTACGTAGAGCGTCAACGTGCTTTTTATCTTTTCGATGAGCAGACGTTCCTCATCGGATGAACTTTGCTCCGACATTGCCTTTATTCGATCGCCGACCTCGGTCCGAATAGCGGTGATCTTGGCATCGATTTCCTTCGTCCGATCTTCATCGGTTACCAAGATATGTAACAGCGTCGTACGACGGCAATTAAAGAGAGCTGCTCGTAACTGCGCCGCATTCAAAGTTGCTGGAAACCAATGGATCGCGACATCGTTGGTAGCTGTGTTCATGGACCCAATACCACGAAGGCACAGTCCGA
>JANPLP010000005.1:0-1831 GCA_031426595.1 Planctomycetia bacterium
TCGGCGTCGGGAATATTTGAAAAACGCGCAGACTCCAGTTCCTCGCGATCGTAAAGCGGCCCGATGTCCTGAAAAACAATCATGTAAACTTCGTGCAAGTCGTCCGCTTGCGTCAGCGGCAGGACCGTGAGCATGACTCGCTGCCATTTGTCTTGGACACGAATCGCGAGGTTGTCGACCTGGGCTTTTTGACAGGTTGCTTTCGCCTCTTTCAAACCGCTTCGCAGGCCAATCTTTAGACCGCTCGCGGCCATCGCGATGATGTCGTTTCTGAAATCTCCCTCCTTCAGCGATAAATATTTTTCAATGCTGGCGGATGCGTTCAAAATCTTTCCCGACGCATCGACAATACACGACTTTGGCAAAAAATCGTCGAGCAAAATTTTGTTACGAATGCCGCTCCAATTGACGCTCTCCCCATAGCCTTGTGTATTGCGCAGATATTGCGAAAGGCGTCCACTGCCTAACTCCAGTCCTTTGATAAACCCGTTGGCTATTTCTTTCCGCTGCGCAATGCGGTGCTTGGCGTCGACCGTTTGGAAAAGCGTTTCATGGGCCGCGATGTTCTCGCTTGGACCCAGCATCAGATATCCCCCGAAATTCAGCGCGTGATGCAAAAGAGGGATTAGTTTTTCATTGGATTTTTCTCCCAGGTAGATCATGAGATTTCTGCACGAGATCAGATCCAAGCGAGAGAAAGGAGGATCGCTGATCACATTGTGTATCGTAAACAGGACGAGCGAACGGATTTCAGATGTCACTTCATACCGGTCACCTCGCAGCTTGAAAAAGCGATTCAGCCGTTCTGGAGATACATGCTTTTCTATCGCGCGGGTATACGATCCTGCACGTGCTTTTGCCAAAGCGCGCCGATCGATATCCGACGCAAAAATTTGAACCGTCGGCGGGTTTTCAAGCGCTGAAAGTACCTCAACACACAGCATCGCTAACGTGTAGGCTTCCTCGCCGGTAGAACAACCAGCCACCCACATCCGTATCGTTTCGTTGGACCCGCGTTTGGTGATCAAGTCCTTCAAAGCCCTTTCTTGAAGGGATGCAAAGGCCTCGGCGTCCCGAAAGAAAGCGGTTACACCGATCAGCAAATCTCGAAACAACAATTGGATTTCCTCGGGCCGTTCTTGCAGATACACGACATAAGCATCCACGTCCAAAATGCGAACCAATTGCATTCGCCGCTGGATCCTGCGAATGAAAGTACTCGTTTTGTAATCGTGGAATCGATGGTCGGTAGCCGTTTGCATCAAGTCAGCAATTTTAGGGATCGCACGTTCGATCTTATCGGTCTGCAACTTCTGCGACTTCTCCCTCACGGAAGCCTCTAACGCAGTAAAGATGCGATCGAATTCGATCGCGGGTGCCTTCATGCCAACAGTTCCAGATCCGTCGCCGTCCGTCGAAGATATGTCTATGGATTCAAATCGATCCAGAGATTCGTTGAGCGTCAGCGCGAGCCCTCCGTGATCTAGAATCGTTTGAAGCCCCAACCGCAGATTCAAATCGGCTCCTGACAATCCAATCCCCACGGCGTGGGGGCCCAGGTCTTCGGCCAAGGAGTAAAAAAAGTAGTCGACCAGATCGGTACCCTCGCCCTCCTCAACGATGGCATCCATCCAAAGCGTACCCCCCCGAACGTGCACTTTATGATTGGGAGGGCAAACGTAAACCAAGCCCGGTTCGATAGCCATTTCGTTTCGCGCTATTGCGATTCGTTGTCGCGTTCGCTGAACGACTCCATCCAACCACGGTGTCAGGGAAAGTTCATCAAAGTCCTGCAGGCAAACGACGGAAAGCTTTTGCAAGTCTCCCCAGT
>JANPLP010000006.1:0-3512 GCA_031426595.1 Planctomycetia bacterium
CGATGACAGCTTCGTGTTGCGCGATCGACTAGCGATGGCATTCCAGGAGCGAGGCTTTCGCGTCAGCGTAGCCGGGAATTATGACGAGGCGTTAGCTATGTTTCGGCAAAACCCCACGGACTTGGCGGTGCTGGATTTGCGGATGCCAGGTAAGCCCGGACTGGCGTTGCTCCCCGAGCTGAAGAAAATTCGCCCTGAAACGAAAGTCCTGATCCTCTCTGGATTTGGGTCCATCGCAACCGCCATCGATGCGATCCGATTGGGTGCGACTAATTTTTTGCCGAAGCCCGCGGATGCGGATGACATCCTGAATGCATTTGCGCGCGGCGGCACTGAGATAGAAGTGCCTGAAGCTGAGGAAGAGATTCCAGTTCCCACGTTGGCGCAAGCTGAGTGGGAACACATTCACCGAGTGCTGGCGGATTGTGCCGGGAACATTTCTGAAGCTGCCCGGCGCTTAGGAATTCATCGACGATCTTTGCAGCGAAAACTGCGCAAGCGAGCCCCCTGATTGCCACTTCCGCAGCAGTCGCTGCCTCAGTGGTAGATGCCTTCAATGCGTCGCGAGTTCGGCTGGTTGGTCTAGCGAAAAACTACGTTTTAGAGCCGATTTTGCAGGCTGGGCGAGCCCAAACTGACGCCGCTCAGCAAGCCGTCCCCTATGCGTTTTGGGGTGCCTATGCGATACTCGTGTTCCCCACAATTTTAATGTTACGGGTAGTCGCTCAAGTTCCGTTACCGATGCGAGATGCCGCCAGTAAGCGTCGCTCGTAGGGGATGTTTACCCCCCCGCAGTTGCTATCAGCGATGCTGAACGGCACCCGGGGCATGATTTCAATAGGAGAATTTAGATGTATAAGAATCTCAATGCTGGCTTGATCGGAATTTCTGGTCGCCAGAGTGAGTTGATCGAATTGGCGCTCACATACGGGTTCCGCGGGATCGACATTGACCTTTCCGATCTCGTCAAACGCACTCAACGCGGTTCATTCGAAACAGCGGCCCGATTTCTGACCAGCGGCAAATTAAAACTCAGCGGTTTCGAAGCCCCTATCGACCTCGACTCTGATGACGAAGCGTTTGCGACTCAGTTGGCAGCCCTCGGTGCTGCGGCTGAGGTTTCCAAGCGAGTGGGTGCTGTGGTTGCCATGTTGCGGGTTCCGCCAGCCACCGATCGTTTACCGTTTCACGAGTTCTTCAGTATCATGCACCAGCGTATCGATCAGATCGCTGAAGTATTTGGCACAGAAGGTATCCAAGTCGGTTTGTACTTCACTGCTATTCCGTCGAATGCTGAAGGGAAGCAGTTCAAATTTGTCGGGGATGTAACTGGTTTTCTGGCTCTGTTCCGATCGTGCACCGCCAAGAACGTCGGAATCATTTTTGACAGTTGGAGCTGGCACATCGGTGGCGGAGCTGCCGACCAGTTGGCTGAATTGCCTGTGGATCGCGTTTACGGCATCCGCATCGCCGACTTAGCGGAAGAAATCAGTCTAAAGGATGTAACATCCAAGGACCGCTTGCTACCAGGTACGAATTCCACCGTAGATAACGTGCGCTACATCAAGCACTTTGCAGAATTGGGCTACAAAGGCCCTGTGACCGCCATGGGCTATCCAGCCAACTCGGGTTCGACCCGCGACTCGAGCGTTTCACTCGCTCAGGACGCGCTCGACACAGTCCTTGAACAAGCCGGCGTGCCAACCACCAAACGCAAGCCCGAGATGTTTGCTCAGGCCAGCTACTCGTCGTACCAAAGTGAAGATCGCGGCTACCGTGACCGCGATCGTGACTAGTCTGCTCTGATCTGCTGACCGGCAAATCAAAGTTGCTGTCCATGACCAGAACAATGAAGCCTGAGTGAATTCACTCAGGCTTTTTCATTTCGGATTATAGCCAGCTTGAGCTACGGTCGGAAACCAGTAATGCTGGTGGGTTTCGAAACTCAACCCACCCTACGAATTGGGTGTTGAGGTGGGTGCGGGAAAGAAGGCCGAGCCTTGAGCAACCGTAGGGTGGGTCATGTACGAGACCCACCATCTTGTGCCGAGACCCAGCAAGGTTCTGTGGTAATGCAGGTGGGTTTCGAAACTCAACCCACCCTACGAATTGGGTGTTGAGGTGGGTCCTGGAAAGAAGGCCGAGCCTTGAGCAACCGTAGGGTGGGTCGAGGTACGAGACCCACCATCGTGTGCCGAGACCCAGCACGGTGCTGTGGTATTGCAGGTGGGTTTCGAAACTCAACCCACCCTACGAAGGCGGAAGCAGTGTGGTTACGATCGGAAACCAGCTAGCTCTGTAGCTCGCTGCACGCGTTTGATGGCGAGCATAAATGCGGCGGTGCGAAGACTAACTTTGTTTTGAACCGAAGTTTGCCAGACATTTTCAAACGCTTCGCTGAGAGTCCGATCCAATTCCTGCCGAACGCGATCGAGGCTCCAACTGTAATGCTGCCGATTCTGAACCCACTCGAAGTAACTGACTGTAACCCCACCGGCGTTTGCAAGGATGTCGGGCAAAACGCAAACACCATTTTCCATCAGCCGCTCATCGGCGGACGGAAGCGTCGGCCCGTTCGCGCCTTCCAGGATGATTTTGGCTTTGATCTTATCCACATTGCCATCGTGAATCACACCGCCAAGAGCCGCCGGAATCAACATATCCATGTCCAGAGTGAGCAATTCGTCTGATTCTAAACGCTCTGCGTTGGGATAATCCTTCAAGGATCCGTTGTTGCGGAGAGTATGACGCAGCAGGTCCGGGACATCGATCCCTTTCGCATTGTAATAGCAACCCGATACGTCGCTGACCGCAACGATCGGAAAGGCAGACTCGTGCAAGATCTTTACTGCATGGGAGCCCACATTGCCAAAACCTTGCACCGCGGTACGGCATGTGTCAGGCTTGCGACCCAGTCGGCGGATGAGCTTTACTGCAAGTATTCCAACGCCGCGACCGGTCGCCTCCTCACGTCCTTTAGCCCCATATTCCTCAACAGGCTTTCCAGTAATTACGGCGGGATTAAAGCCATGATATTTTTCCCATTGATTGCGAATCCAAGACATGACTTCGTGAGTTGTTCCCATATCAGGGGCTGGAATATCGGTGTCAGGTCCGATCACATCATGAATCCCATCCACGAACGAACGAGTTAGCCGTTCGAGTTCTTTACGAGAGAGCTGACGGGGATCGACGCACACGCCACCCTTCGCTCCGCCATATGGCAAGTTCACCACAGCCGTCTTCCAGGTCATGAGGCTTGCCAAAGATCGAACTTCATCGAGATCGACGTCCGGATGATATCGCAGCCCACCTTTCATGGGACCGCGCGCATTGTCATGCTGAACTCGGTAGCCGAGAAATGTTTCGATCCGACCGTCGTCCATTTCGCAAGGAACCTGAACGGTGACTTCTCGTTTAGGGGTGCTCAACAATTTGCGCAACCAACCCGGCAGCTCCAAATGATCGGCTGCGATAGAAAAATAATGCTCGGTCGCTTCGCTGGCTTTCAC
>JANPLP010000007.1:0-2859 GCA_031426595.1 Planctomycetia bacterium
ATGCGCTTGAGCACTTCGTCGGAACCGCTTTGAGCGGGAACGTGCAGATAGGTCGAGCATTTGGGCAGATCGCGGACGGTTTCCAGCAGTCGCTGAGTCATGTCCTTGGGGTAATTGGTCACGAATTTGATACGTTCGATCCCGTCAACTTCGTGAATCATCTCCAGCAGATCGGCGAGTCGAGTAGTGCGATCGCCGTCCACGTACTTGTAGCTGTTCACGGTTTGGCCGAGCAGCACGATTTCCTTGCAACCTTGGCGTGCGAGTTCCTGAGCTTCAGCCACGATCAGCTCCGGTGAACGTCCTTGTTCCGGGCCTCGAGTCATCGGTACGATGCAGTAGGTGCAGAACTTATCGCAGCCGATCTGGATTCGCAGATAGGCTTGGAACGGTGTGGGCCGCATGGAGGGGTCACGGAGCGGATCGAAAGATTCGTGGCTGCGGCGAATTTCATCTTGCGAACCGTCGCGTCGTCCCATGCTGACCGCCATCTGCTGGCCCTCGCCGGCTTGAACTTGCTTTAGCAGTTCGGGGATGCGATGCAATTGGCCGGGGCCGACAACCAAATCGACGAAGGGAGCTTTCTCGAAGACGAGTTTCTGATCTTTCTGTGCCATGCAGCCCATGACGCCGATGATTTTCTCTGGATGCGCGAGCTTCATCTTTTTCAGATGATAAAGATTGTTGTACACCTTTTCTTCAGCGTGTTCGCGGACGCTGCAGGTGTTGAACAGGATTGTATCGGCATCGTGGACCGATTTTGTCAGGTCGTAGCCTTGGCGTCGCAGGCTGGCGACGACCATTTCACTGTCCAGCACATTCATCTGGCAACCGACAGTTTCGATATACAATTTCTTTAGCGGCGTCGAATCGGACATGGCAGGCTTGGGACTTGAGGCTTGAGTGTCGAGACTTGAGGCATCAGGCGGTCAAAGTGGTTGGGGACGGAGTACTAGTGTACCGAAGTCGGGCTGTTTCGCACCCTACCGATAGCGAGTCTGTTGTTTGAGCGGGAAACGGTCTTTTCAGTTGAGCGAAATTGCGGCTGACATCATGGCTCGTGAAGAGCCGATGATATCGCTTTTCGTGGTATTAATTCAGCTAATAGAGGGCGGCGATTTTTGGCTAAACTTGCTTCAATCAGTACTGGAATGAGGTAGCCACAGCGTTCTCGACAGCTAATAATAACAGCGTACAACCTAGCGGGGCTGGGGTCTGGCGCGTTTTTTAGTGGCCAAGCCTGAACCTGGGCCGTTGAATGTTGGACTACCGTTGGTGGAAATTTGGGCATATGATATGCCCTAGTCGCGGAATTTCTGCCCAAAACACGCTCACCATCCCATTGATGCGGCCAATCCGTGTCCTACCTCACTATTTGCAGTTCTAATCCAGTGCCCGCAGCGCGTTCCATGCAATCCGACGCAGATGGCGAAAGTGTGCCGAGCGAGCCGCGTGGCTTTGAGGCTGCGTCCGAGGTGAGTTTGTTAATAGCTCGGTTGGCCAAAGCTGACTTTCGAGCGTCCTGTTTGTCCGAATCTGTGATACGAGCTAATTCTTATCCGTCTGAGATTCGGTTGTTCGAGAAGTATTGGCGCGTGTTTGTAACGCTGCCCACCGATAGTGCGTCCTCAAGATTGAATTCCCTTAGCTCAATTGCGCGCGAACTTTGCGCCTGTTCGGTGAGTTTTCAATGAATAGCTACAGCCTAGATTACATCGATGATTTGTATGTTCAGTACATCCGAGACCCGGGAAGTGTATCGCCAGGTTGGCGAAAGTACTTCGAAGAATTTTCGTTGACCGCGGGTGCTGGTGCGACGGGTCAAGCGAGTGAGCCCGGCGCGGTAGCGGTAGCGGTCGCCGATGATGACGAGATGCCGACGGCGCATGCGCGATCGATTCGCGACGAGGCTTTGTGGTTGGCAAAGATGCAAGATCGCGTGGATCAGTTGGTTCGCGAATACCGAGTACGCGGCCACTTGATGGCTCAGTTGGATCCGCTGGGCATTCAGCGTGAGCATCATCCACCCGAGCTGGACCCCGAATCTTATGGACTCAGCGCTGCAGATCTCGAGCGTCCATTCAGTTGCGAGAATTTGCAGTACGTAGACGGTCGCTCGTTGGGTGCAATTCTTACCAAATTACGAGCCACCTATTGTCGCGGTATCGGTGCTCAGTTCATGCACATCGACAATCGCACGATTCGCGATTGGTTGCAGCGACGCATGGAAAGCTGCGAGAATCGTTTGGATTTGTCGCGAGAAGTCCAAGTGCGGATTTACACGCGGCTGACTGATGCGGCGATTTTCGAAGAGTTCGTGCGGAAAAAATTTGTCGGTGCCAAAACATTTTCGCTGGAGGGCGCTGAAAGCCTCATTCCGCTGCTTGATCTAGCCCTTGAGAAAGCTGGTCAACACAATGTTTCCGGCGTCGTGCTCGCCATGGCTCACCGCGGTCGACTGAACGTGCTGGCGAATATTCTAGGCAAGCGAGCGCAAAGTATATTTTGGTCGTTCGACGATCCGCGTCCCGACATGCATCGCGGCACCGGCGACGTCCGTTATCACTTGGGCTACAGCAGCGATTGGTCCACTTCGACCGGATCGAAAGTGCACATCTCATTGTGCTTCAATCCTAGCCACTTAGAATTCGTGAACACGGTTGCGCAGGGACGTTGTCGAGCCAAGCAGGACCGCGCGAAGGATGATCGCAACGCTGAAACGATGACTATTCTCATTCACGGTGACGCTTCGTTTGCTGGTGAAGGTGTTGTACAAGAGACATTGAACTTGAGTCAACTGCCAGGGTACACCACGGGTGGCACCCTGCACGTGATCATCAACAATCAAGTTGGGTTCAC
>JANPLP010000008.1:0-6777 GCA_031426595.1 Planctomycetia bacterium
CAACCGCAGTCGAAATTGTTCACCGCACGTTAGCCAGACCCAGCAAAACAACGCTAGCTCATAAGCCCACGGCTGAAATCGATGCTGATCAAGGCTAAACAGGATTAGTAGCGAGACCAGTATAAGTACGCTTGCGCACGCGTTGCGAATTGCTCCCACCCCAACGCTCAATACTCCCAGGCCCAGCAGCACTCCAGCCAGTGCGACCCAGTCAAGCCAGCGGGGCGCGTCACACAAGGATTCAAAGACCGGTATTTGAGGGTAGTCAGATTGAGGCCCCCATAACCGCCATGTCACCGCGAAGAGCGCCAGCGAACTGACCGCGGTCCAGCGCTGGAGCGATCGCGGCTCTGCACCCAAACTCGGCTGAAGTTCACGGGCCGTCTCAGCACTGGGACTGGTCGCTACGGACAGGAATCGATACATGCAGTTAACGCTCCGCGAGCCAATTTCCAAAACTCTTTTCGAACCGTTTGCGACTTGCCGGCCTCCAAGGCTGACTTCATTCGCAACTGCAAAGTCGACACGACTGGCACAAGCTGCTGTTCTGGGGAATTGCTATCGAATCCACATTGGCGAGTTCGATGGGTAATGAAGCCTCCCTCTAATCTCCAAATGTCCCATGTCGCGGAGTCCATCCGATGGAATTCGATCGAAACCGTTACTTTATGATCGGTGTGCTGCTCTGCCTATTGGGAATTCAGTTTCGGATGGTGGATTCGTTTGTCCTAAATGAGTCAAGTACGCGAGCTCTAGCACGCATGGCGAAGAATTCGCAGATCGCATCGCAAGATTTCGGAACGTCACTCTATATGAATGTTCATCCGACGCCTCGTAAAAGCGTCCAGCCACCAAGCTGGTTGGGATGGGTGCTACTAAGCACAGGCGGAGTCATCTGCCTGCATGCGATGATCCTTCCCAAAAGTACCAAGAAGTGAGCCGGCGAATGAGCACGTTATACAGTGTGACGCCAGTGGGCCTGCGGTTCAGCAATCTAGCACGAGGACTGGCTAAGTCGAGACTCGCATGGGTCTTGTTGCTCATCGCCGGCGCTGGAATCGCTTCGAACCTGTCGGCCTTCGAAGACGAGCCCGCGGCCCCAGCCAAAATTACGAAGCCAGTAAAAGAGACACTCATGCGAGAAGGGGTTCGAGTTGACTCGCGGCGCGCGAAATGCCGCGTCGCAGGCGAACAACTGATCATTGAGTTTGAAGATGGGCGCACCTTGGACGCACTGGCAAACTTGGCGGCTCAACGTGTCTTCCAAGCTTGTCGCGATGATGCATCGGACAGTGAGTGGATGGTATCGGGCAAGATCACCGAGTTTCAGAACCTCAACTACTTGCTGCTCGAGAACGTTGTACGAGCACCTTCGCGATAGTCGGCTGACGACGTGTCGCTCTCGACGAAACGATTTGGCTCGATCACTTCACCAGCAATCACTTCACCAGCAATCACTTGATAAATATCGCGCTCAACTCCTTAGAAACCGTTGGCCAAAGAGCGGCCGCCTTCTCGAAATCCACTTCCATCGGGCGCACTGGATCTTTCGGATTCGCGCGCGATCGCTGCGGATGGTTGGGGCGAATCGGAAACTGGCCACTGCTCCCCATGGCCAGCCGCCCTTCAGTATCTTCCGACAAAAGGTAGTTCGCTAACGCTTGAGCAGCGACCGGGTGCGGCGCTTTCTTGAGCACGGCAACCGTGTTTGGAATCATCAACGTACCGCACTGGTCGGTCGCTTGATCCGGATAAATGATTTCAACCGGCAATCCGCTGTCCATTTCAATGAGCGCATCATCGGTGTCCGTCAAGCCGAACGCAAGTTGCCCGGACGACACTGCTTGAGCCACCTGCTTGTTACCCGCAAGGACCACGGCGTTCTCTTTCACTTGCTTGAAGAACTCAGTCGCTTTAGATCCTCCAAGCTCATTGGCCAGCACTGTGAAGTGAGTAGCAGTGGTGCCGAATAACGGTGATGCAACGCCACATTTATCTCGCCACTGAGGATCTGCTAGATCGAGCACCGAAGTGGGTCGTTTGGCACTTGCGGGTAGCAGTTCACGGTTGACCAGCAACACACGAGCTCTTGCTCCGAAACCAACCCAATGTCCCTGCTTGCTGCGCATCGATGCTGGCCAGTCGCTCGGAATGTCCCAGCGAATGGGGGCGAGCAAGCCTTTCGATTCCAGTCGCAGGATATGCATTATCTCGTTATTCCAAAACACATCGCAGCGCGGCCTCGCACTCTCGGATTCGATACGGGTCACTAAACCGACTGTCTTGGTCGATTCAATGTCAAAAGTGGAAACCACTTCCGTCGCACCGTTCCGACGTTGAAAAGCAGCCAGGATCGGTTCCGCAAACTCGCGATCAGCGGCCGAATAAACGATCAGCGCGTTCTCCGGCTTCGGAACGCACCCAATCGAGAGACAACCGGCAAGGATCGCAACGCATGGAATGACTCGCAGCACGGGGTTTCTCGCAAGAAATGGCTTGCCAATAGGCACTGGACTGATCGAGACTTGGATACGGTGCATCGCCTGGTTCAGATCTGCGGTGAATTGGTAGGTGCCAGAATTGGTAGGTGCCAGGCAGCACCGCAAAAATGCTGGAGCACACCGGTTGTTAATTATTCGGTGGCTGTTGTAAAGGTGGCGAAGGCATAGGAGCCTTGTTCGGCTTGTATTCGTGGCTGCGTTTCCGAATAACCTTGGCTTCAATGACTTCGTCGAGAATGGGAGGGATTTCACCCTCTTTTTTCTTTTCCTCTGGATTCACCTTCTGGAGACAACCGAGCACTTCAATGCCGGAGACAACGCGGCCGAATGACGTGTATTCACCATTGAGACTAAACGTTGGCATGAAACAGATAAAGAACTGCGAGCCGCCGCTATCTGGATTACCAGCGGCGAGAGCGACCCCCAGCGAGCCTCTGAAAAACTTGCGAGCGTTCGGCTTCTTCGCTTCGCCATAGATGGCGTACCCAGGACCTCCCGAACCGTCACCTTCAGGACACCCAGTTTGGGCCATGAAATGTTCTAGCACTCGATGAAACTGAAGACCATCGTAGAATCCAGCTTCAACCAAAGAGATGAAGTTGGCGACCGCGTCGGGCGCTTGGTTCTCGAAAAGTTCAACGACCAACTCCCCTTTCGTTGTCATGATACTAACTTGGGGAAGCGGTTCACCTTTTGCGTCTTCGTCGCGCAATCGCAATTCTTCTACCCAGTCGGTGGCTAGACTGCCGAGGTGCTCGTAAAGTGCGCCGAGCACCGGTTTCGGCTTTTCACTTTCCGCAAAGTGTTTCTCAATCCACGGTTTAGCATCCTCAAACTTGTTTTCGGCAATCGAGCTGAGAGCAATCATTTCGGGTAGCTGCTTGCTTGGTACGCCCGCGGCTTGAAGGGCCAGTGCCATCTCCAGGCTCCCTTCGAAACGACTGTCAGCAGTGTTTTTTTCAGTTAATTCCTCAAGGAACTTGCCGAGCTGCAAGTTGGCTTGGGGGTCGCTGGTGAACTTCTTGAGCATTTCAGAATTCGCGGTTGCCGCCAAGGGTCGTCCCTCGTCGCACAGCTCTGCCCACGTTCTCCGAAACTTCTTGTCGCTCGCATTGGTCTCGCTCAGATGGTATTCCACCTGCATCTTACGCATCTTTTTCAGGTGCTCTCGAAGGCTGGTCTGCGCCGCTTGAAGCTCCGGCGACCCAGGATCGCTGACCGAGACCTTCGGAGCGGTGCCAGTGGCGGCATCCGTAATAGGAATTGCTGCATTCTCTTGCCCCACTGCAGTTTGCAGAGCTAGGCAAGCCCCGGCTAAGACAGTTAGACTTGTTCGCAGCAAAGGGAAAAAGTGGTTGGCTTTGATTGGCATAAGGATTGGCTGTTCTAGAAGTTGCTTTTGAACCCTGACCATTACGACCCAGGTTAATCACCGGTTCATACTGCGAAGCCCAGATCAAGTTACAACGCTGCTCAAGTTACAACGCTGCTCAAATCACCAGGCCAATGCTCCGTGTGAGCATAACCCACGCTGTTCCAGCCTTGGTTTGGGACGCTGCACGTTGGACCTACCACCAGCTGGACCTGCAGTAAGAAGCTGGACCTGCAGTAAGTTGGAAACGCACAGAGCTTATTTTAAGGCTGATTTTAAAGGCTTATTTTAGAGCTTGTTTCGAAAAGGATCACCTCTTTTGAAACGTTATCCAGCTCGGCGATGTGCCCATTTTAGCTTCGGATGCAACTAACATAACGCCTAAACGCCCTTTACTTAGTGGAAACATGATGGCTCGATTTGAAGCAATGAACGAAGACGACGATGACGATCTCGAGGGAGAGGCTGACGACGTGACGGAACAAGTCATGGGAATGTCGCGCCGTGGGATGCGTGAAAAGCCGGATCGAGAGAAACCTGTTCGCCCCCTCCCCCAAAAATTTTCGCCAACAAAACTTCGCATCGTAGCCGGTCAGATGGGAGGGCGAAAAATTGTCTATAGCGGCGATCCGGCAATTCGCCCCATGAAAGAGAAAACTCGCGAAAGCGTCTTCAGCCTACTGGGTGGCTATCTTTACGGCACTTTCACGGTCGATCTGTTCGGCGGCACTGGTATTCTAGCCATGGAATCCGTCAGCCGCGGAGCTGAGAAGGGGGTCATTTTCGAGCTCTCACGGCCCGCCGTTGCTACCATCGTCGACAACTTGAAGCTCCTGCGTCTCGAAACGCAGATCGAAGTGCACAATATCGATACGCTGCGATGGCTTCGCAGCATCGAAGCCAACACGAAAAACTGGCCCAAGATGCCGTGGGTTGTCTACTGCTGCCCTCCCTACCGATTGTGGAACGAGGAATCTCAGCGATTGGTTACCGGCGTCTCAGAATTGTTCGCTGCGGCTCCAGCCGGCAGTTGGCTGGTTTGCGAAACCGAGCAAAATTTCGATATGGCAAAAGAACTCCCCCACATCGACTGGGACATTCGCAAGTACAACCCCGCCTACGTCGCCGTGGCGCACAAACCCGCCCCCGTCGAGTAAGGTAAAACTCATGTTCTCTCTAGACCTTACTTAACGCAAAGGGCTTTTGCTCGCAAAGATCTCACTGCATTTCGAGAGAATGAGTAATCAAACCCCTGATCGCGACTCAGGCAATCCGCCAGTGTTTTAGGCACGCTTGCTGCAATTTCTCGCAGTAAATCCAGCTGGTCTCTCAATTGCCGAAACCAGCGCATCGTCGCGCGGAGTCAGGGGTCACCCCCGGAAGTTCACAAAGTCGTATTCTTTCCCGCTAAACGCTTTAATCGAATGTTAATGGCGACTGGAATGCCTTTTGCTTCCTACATTGGAACACACTTAGTGGGCGGTTTCAATGTTGGGAGCAAGGTATCATGTCATCCATTACTGCACTCGGATCCGAAAGCTTTTCCTCCGCGCGAACGGCGCGGAACTGGACTAAAGCTAGCTGGACTGAGAATTGTCGGAGACTCACGACAAGCGTTGTGGTTGTGTCCAACCAAGTTCTAGGGAGCGTTTGGGGCTTGCTGGCTTGCAAGTGCATCATCCTCATTGTGTCTGCTTTCGACATCTACCTAACTGTGAAGTATGTCGAGTTTCTGCCCGAGCTGGAACTGAACCCCGTAGGTCGTTGGTTGCTGGGTGTTGACAAAGGCCCGCGTTGCGATCTCCAGCAGGCGGCGGCCTTCATCACCGCAAAATTTGCTGGCAACGTGCTTGTTCTAGCCATCATCGAAACGCTGGCCCACTGCGGATTTCGCCGCGTCGGTTTTGTCGCTGGCGCAGTAGCCTTATTCCAAATTCTGCTCGGCATCTTCCTCTGCTTCGCTGATACTGCCGAGTAACTCGCCGCGATCCGACGGGCGAGCTATCGCGTAACTGAATCGCTTGATGTTTAATAGAGGGGATTGGATCCAGTCGCCGCGGTAGTCGTCGGAAGACGCATCCATTCTTCTATAATTCACAGCGACACATTTCTTGATTACCAGCACACGCTCCTCAAATCGGTCAGTGCTGTTTGTGCAGTTACCGATTCCACCTGCAGGTCCAACTCCCATCGTTGGCAATGTACCATTGGCAGCGGGTTACCTGATTCTGCATGCGCGACTCCGAGGTCTCGAACAACATTTCCAGTTCGACATTCTGCCGACGCAAATTTGCAATTACAGTTCTGATCAAGGGGTTGTGGAAGCGATCCTCGACCGCAATCCGGGCATCGTGGGCTTTTCATGCTACCTGTGGAATATCGACCGAACCCTGTGGATCGCTGGACAGTTAAAGCGTCTCCAGCCCGACATCCTGATCGTACTCGGTGGCCCCGAAATCACGAATGATAATGCGTGGGTCTTTGCATCGGGTGTGGTTGATTACGCCGCGGTCGGCGAAGGCGAGCAGACTTTCAGCGACTTACTGGAAGCGATACTTGCAGGGGAGGAAGGGAAACGCCTAATACCTGGACTGTGGCGAGCCACTGAGCCCCGCATACCGCTGTTTCGCAAACCAATCGCTAACTTAGATGACGTATCGTCCCCCTACTTGCACGGGATCTTGAACGCGGCCGACGAACGTATGCTGCTGCTCGAAACGATCCGCGGGTGTGTCTTCAAGTGCAAGTTCTGCTACTATCCAAAAAGCTACGATTCGCTTTACTTTGTCTCCGAAGAGAAGATCATCGCGAATCTGCAGCACGCGCGAGATGCGAATGTGACCGAAGTTATTTTGCTGGACCCCACCTTAAATCAACGGCGCGACTTCGATGGCTTCCTCAAGC
>JANPLP010000009.1:0-7545 GCA_031426595.1 Planctomycetia bacterium
TGAACAACTGGGGGGCGACGTATTAGTTAAGCCCCTGTTTGGCGGAGAGGGACGTGGAATTTTGCGAATCCAAGATGCTGATATGGCTTGGCGAGCCTTCGGAACTCTGCAGCAACTTGGGCAGGTCATGTACGTCCAGAAATTCCTAGAGCATTTCGGATACGATATTCGGGTGTTGTTCGTTGGATCGAAAATGTTCAGCATCAAACGCATTGCCAGCGGCGGAGATTGGCGTACAAATTTATCACACGGCAGTCGCGCCGAGCCACATGTACTCACCGATGCCGAACACAACTTAGCGCAGCGCTCCGCCACGGCTGTCGGTGGTAGCGTCTTAGGGATCGATTTGTTGCCACTGCGTAGTGGAGAAACGGTTGTACTCGAAGTGAATGCCGTCCCTGGCTGGCGAGGACTTGCCGCAACACTCGGTGTCGATATAGCGAGCGAAGTCATCGCCCATGCAGCGCAGTTGGTAAACAAATAATCGGATCAGTTATCTCGACGGACTGAAGTGTATGATGAACGGCCACGAACGAACAATTGCACCGGAGAATGGAATTTCTGCAAACACGAAACGTGAGATCAATGTCGCACGTCGACTGCACACCGCTGCACTACTAAACCCATCGCAGATTGCGTTAGCCAGCGCTACCGACCGCTATCGGCCAGGTCAGAATCGAAAATACAATCAAATCACTTTCGACGAGCTCGAACAGCAGACTTCGTCGATCGCTGCCGGATTGCAAGAATCCGGTCTAGTTCCCGGTATGCGAATTGTTCTGCTGGTGAAGTTTGGGACCGACTTTATCGCTTTGGTTTTTGCGCTGTTGAAAGCCGGTGCTGTGGTGGTGCTGGTCGACCCAGGCATGGGACGCAAGAACCTGGTGAACTGTTTGGAACAGAGCGAGCCCGACGGGTTTGTCGCTATTCCGCTAGCGCATGCGGTGCGGATGGCTTTGCGAAGCCGCTTTCCCAAGGCCAAGCTAAACGTGACCGTCGGCCATCGATTTGGTTTCTTGCCCAAACCCACTTTGGAGCAACTTTCAGGAACTCCTGCCTCCCGTTACCAACCGCCCGAACTGAGTCTTGACTCACCGGCCGCGGTTATCTTCACTACCGGTAGCACTGGTCCACCCAAAGGTGTGCAGTACACACACCGAACTTTCAACAGCCAGATTGATCAACTGGTCGAGCACTATCAGATTGCCCCCGGCGGCAAAGACTTGTCGGCGTTTCCTTTATTCGGACTGTTTAATGCGGTGATGGGTACCACGACTGTGATTCCCGATATGGACCCGACTCGTCCCGCCGATGTTGATCCACCGCGTTTGTTGGACGCGATTGATCAATGGCAAATCAATCAAGCCTTCGGTTCGCCCGCACTGTGGACGACAGTGGGTCGATATGCCCATAAACAGGGACGGAGAATTCCCAGTCTCAGTCGAGTGTTCTCGGCGGGAGCGCCCATTCCACCGTACGTACTTGAGCTAGTGAGAAATGCAATCGCAGAAGACGGATGCATGTTCACACCTTACGGAGCGACAGAAGCGTTGCCGATCGCGTCTATTGAATCGCGTGAAGTGTTGGGCGAAACTGCCGCAAAGTGCCGTCAAGGCGCTGGAACTTGCGTAGGTATGAAGTTCTCAGGAATCGAATGGCAAGTGATTGCGATCGATGACGGGCCGCTCGAACATATCGACCAGGTCCAGCCACTTCGAGCCGGCGAGATTGGAGAATTAATGGTGACAGGCGACGTTGTCACTCATCGTTATGTGACGCGCGTGGAACAAAATGCACTTCACAAAGTTCGAGATGGCGAGCGGCTTTGGCATCGCATGGGCGACGTCGGCTACCTAGATGAACAAGGTCGCTTTTGGTGCTGCGGTCGCAAGTCGCATCGCGTACGAACGGCTCGAGGGGCCATGTTTACAGAACCATGTGAAGCGATTTTTAACACGCATAAAAGCGTGCACCGTGCAGCACTTGTCGGTGTCGGAGAAGTTGGATCGCAGCAGCCCGTGATCATTGCGGAACCATGGCCCGAACATGCACCTGAGAATGCGGCCGAGCAGTCGGAGCTCGAGTGCCAACTACGCGCCGTTGGGAGTGGACACGAGCTTACGCAGTCTATCGAACAAGTTTTTATCTATCCAAAACGACTTCCGACCGACATACGACACAATTCGAAGATCTTCCGCGAGCAGCTCGCACCCTGGGCGGCTGAACAGCTCAAACAGCGAGAGAGGTCTTGACCACGATGGATCTATTTGCAAAAGCTGAAGCTGACAATCGACAGAAGAACTTGCCGCTCGCCGCGCTCATGCGGCCAAATTCACTAAATGAATATGTGGGCCAGCAACATTTTCTCGGACCTGGAAAATTGCTCCGCAGATTGATCGATTCACGACGAATGGGGAGCATCTTGCTCTATGGGCCGCCAGGTACAGGCAAAACCACTTTGGCATACTTGCTTGCCTCAGAAACTGGCGGTCAATTAAGACAGCTCAGCGCAGTATCGAGCGGCGTTAAAGAACTGCGTGAAGCACTACAATGGGCGCGCGATGAGATTGCTACCGGCCAACCGCGACCAATCTTGTTCGTCGATGAAATTCATCGCTTCAACAAATCTCAACAAGACGCTCTGCTACCTGATGTCGAAGAGGGAATCGTCTCACTGGTGGGTGCCACCACCAGCAATCCGTTCTTTGCAGTAAATGGCGCGCTGCTAAGTCGAAGTCAGATTTTTCAGTTGCAGCCGCTTTCGGAAGCGGAGGTGATTGTATTGCTGAAGCGAGCGCTGAGCGATCGCGAGCGCGGCTTGGGAGCCATTGCGACCGACGTGCAGCCGCAAGCACTTGAAACATTAGCTCGAATCAGCGAAGGCGATGCGCGACGCGCTCTGAGCGCGTTGGAAGTAGCAGTGCTCTCCACGCCCGAGCGCCCCGTCTTGCTGACGGTAGAACTAATCAACGAATCCGTTCAACAAAAGACGATCCAATACGATGGTACCGGAGATGAGCATTACGATGTCTCAAGTGCCTTGATCAAAAGCATTCGAGGTAGTGATCCTGACGCAGCCCTGTATTGGTTAGCAAGGATGCTGGAAGCAGGCGAAGACATTCGTTTTATTTGCCGGCGACTGGTTATTCTCGCAAGCGAAGATATCGGCAACGCGGATCCGCACGCGCTACCCGTGGCCATGGCCGCCACCCAAGCGTGTGAGTTCATTGGATTGCCCGAATGCCAATTGACGCTGTCACAGACGGTCATCTACTTGGCTTGCGCGGAAAAAAGCAACTCGGCGACAGCGGCAATCGGAAGCGCATTGCGCGAAGTGCGTGAGGGAAAACTAATCCCTGTCCCAGTTCACCTTCGCGACAAGCACTACCCTGGTGCAGAGAGGCTTGGTCATGGTGCCGGTTACGAGTATGCACATAACGCCGAATCAGGCGTTGTGGCTCAAGATTATCTGGGTGTCGACCGAATCTTCTACGAGCCGTCAGACCGCGGTTGGGAAGGCCAAATGCGAACTCGAATTGAAGCCATCCGAGCTCTCCTAAAGTCGGCAAAAAAGTAGTTAGCTAGCCACCTATCACGACTACACCATGACATTTTACCGCCATCTCACCGGCTCACCGAGGCGAAACCTCGCAGCTAAACAACCCGAGTGTACGCTTAATATGCGAGCCAGGACAGGCAAAGATGACGATTTGCTAATGATTCAAGTTAGTCTGGATAGAGGACCAAATAAAGCTGCAAAATCTAGATAAAATCGCGACACCCAATGCCTCCCCGTGTGTTAATAATCCTGGTTGGATATCCACTCAGGGAATGACATGATTACCTCTATGAACTCATCTGAATTTTCGGGACCGATTCTAGTAATCGAAGACGATCCGATTTTGAATCGAGCTTTAACTCAGGCTCTCACGGATCAAGGTTACGAATGTGAATCGGTCGACAGTGGTAAAGCGGCACTGGCGAAAGTGCAAGCCAAGCCGTTCCCAATCATTCTGCTCGATTTGGCTCTAGCCGACGAGACTGGCTTGGGCGTGCTGCGCTGTTTGAGAGAGTCCGATGAAAACGCTAACATCATCGTTCTGACCCCCTTAGAGTTTCGTCAAGAACGATTATCTGCTTTGTCGCACGGCGCGGATGATTTTGTGATCAAGCCGTTTTCAATGGCGGAAATTCGCGCGCGAGTCGACGCAGCTTTCGTGAAGTCGCGAGCGCGACCCAAAACGCTGTTGGATGTCGGCCCGCTTTCAATGGATCTCGCCAGTCGAAAAGTGCAGCGCGGCGATCGCGAATTGCAGCTCACTCCGACTGAATTCAGAGTGCTCGAAATACTAATGCGGAACCAGGGTAAGGTCGTAACACGCCGAATGCTCTGCGAGCACCTGTGGGATCCCGATTGGGAAGGGGTGACCAACGTCATCGAGGTCCACATCAACCGTCTCCGCAGCAAGATCAACAACGGGACCGATTCGCAAATGATCTTCACGATTCGCGGCAGTGGCTACACCTTGCGATTTGATGAGGAAACGGCACCCGCTTAGGTTTTCAAGCGATGTAACAGCGGGGCTCCCTGGCAATCGCCTACATATAGGGAGTGGATTACGGGGATCGTTGCAGCTACATTCTACTTGCCAGAGAACTTTTCCTGCGAGTAGAAGGTCGGTTGCGCATGCTGCTAGTTGAAAATCCAGTACTCCAACGGGAGCTGTTAACGAATCTGCGTGCCAATAAAGCTTTTCTGCTGATGCTCATTTATCAGCTCGCTCTGGCCGCCGTGCTTCTTTTTGCATACCCCAGCAATCAACGGGTTGACCTGACCAGCGACCCGTCCGCAGCTCGCCAATTGGTGGACTTCTTTTTTCTCGGCCAATATATCTTGGCATCTCTGATGGCGCCAACTTTCGCAGCCGGGGCAATCAGCGGCGAGAAGGAACGCAAAACTTACGAAATGCTACTGGCTAGTCCCCTTGAACCATGGGCAATCGTCATCGGCAAGATGGTAGCGTCGCTAACTCACTTGACCGTCCTCATCATTGCTTCCTTGCCGATCATTATGTTAGCGCTGCCCCTCGGTGGTGTCAGCATTTATGAAGTGCTCGCTGCGTATCTCTGGCTGATGATCTCTGTCTTGCTATTCGGCTCCATTGGACTTGCGTGCAGTTGCGGGTTTCGCCGCACAGCTTCATCACTGGTGGTTTCGTACTTGATCATTCTGCCGCTCGTGATTGTAGGCGCGATCGTTTGGCGGGGTCTTGAGAGCAATGGCGATTTGCGTCTTCTAATTGCCACTGTCATTTTGCCGCCGATCTACTTGGCGATCAGTTGGGGTTTATGCGCTTGGACTGCGCGCAGGTTGCTCTATCCGCCTGACGTCGGCAGCGAAGGTAAAGATGTCATCGACCTCGACGAGGAATCGAAGAATGCAGTTGGCATGATCATTCAGCGCGATCAATTCCCCGACCGGCTCTTTGCCCCTCCGCGTCGTACCTCCTTGATGAAAGACGAAGCCAATCCGGTTTACGACAAGGAGATCCATGCCGAGCTGTTTAGCCAAGGCACATTGATGCTGCGTCTAGTAATTCAGATCAGTATGCTGCTGGCGATTCCGCTGATGGCCGCCTTCTTATTTATCGTTCCAAGGCATTGTCCCTGGTACATCTCGTACGTGCTTGTCTTCAATATTCTTGTTGCCCCTGTGTTTTCAGCCGGCGCTTTAACCAGTGAACGTGAGCGACAAACGCTCGAACTGCTGCTGACAACCATTCTTCAGCCTTGGCAAATCATGTGGGGCAAACTGCTGGCTGGTTTCCGTGTTTCCTATGTTCTGACCATGTTTCTCATGTGGCCTATGATTCTGGCTTTTGTACTCGCCATCCATCTGTATGGTAGCAACTGGCTCTCGGTCATCACCTTTTTCTTGATTGTATTCGTAGCGGCCGTCTTTAACTCAGTCAGCGCTCTCTTTTGTTCAGCCATCTGCAAGCGAACTTCGGTAGCAATGCTGATGAGCTACGCCGTACTGATCGTCTTGTACTTTTTACCAGTCGCGGCTTGGTACGTGGGCACGAATGTTTCTACCGATCCTTCGATTACAGAAACACTCAAGTGGATCGGTGTTCCCAGTCCCATGATGGCGGCCTTCTGGGTCCCACTCGACGCGAACATTCTCAACACCCAAGACCCAGGCGCTGTTTCGGGCAATTGGGGATTGGTCTTACTCTACTTTGGCTTCACCTTGCTATTGATTGCAAGCATGTTCGCAGTCGTGGCTGCACTGCTTCGCAATCGATGGGGCATGACAGGACGATAGCCTTCAGAAACCGCTGTAACTGGAATTTCGATAAGTTGCACAGCCATTTTTAAAAGGCGCGCCTCCGGCTGCCGCTAACACTGCGAGCGATTCGATTGACGCTCTCGCAAGTGCGGCTGAGAGTATTCTAAAATCGGTGTAAGGTTTCCCTCTGCAGCAGCGTGTTAAGTTGCAAGTAATGCTTCACGAGGACGAACAATGCAATCGCCTGAAACTCGCCACAGCTTGATCGCTCGCCTGCATAATGCCAGCGATGCTCCGGCGTGGATGGAATTCTGCGCGATTTATGAGCCTACGACATATCGAATCGCACGAAAATATGGACTTCAGGACGCAGACGCTCGCGAAGTGACACAAGAGGTGCTGCTAATGGTCAGCCGCAAAATTCATACGTTTGACCTAACTCGCGATGGCCGCTTTCGTGGTTGGTTAGCCACCATTGCTCGCAACGCGGCGGTCGACTTGATCAGACGTCGCAAAATGCCTCCAATCGGCGGTAGCGCCGTCACGCGTCTACTTGCTGAAGTACCTTGCCTGGTCGCGCAAGACGACCGCGAAGAATTTGAAATCGAAGCTCGACGGCAACAGTTTCTGTGGGCCTCAGAACAAGTCCGAACTTTAGTGAACGCCAAAACGTGGCAAGCTTTCTGGTTATCAGCTGTCGAAGGCAAGCCGGGTGAGCAAGTTGCGAAACAATTGGAGATGAGCGTCGGAGCTGTCTATGTGGCCCGATGCCGAACACTGGCTAGAGTTAAACGCCTTTTGGCCCCTTATCGGGAGTCGCCATCATGATCGCCTCAGGTGGTCCCTGCTACAGCGACCGGTTACTGCGGTTGCTCGAATCGCAGTTAAGCGCGGCGGATGAATGCGCCGTTACAAATCACTTGGACAACTGCCAAGCCTGCCGCGAAGAACTCATTCAATTGGCTGGCACCGTCGAATTATGGCAAGAGACACGCACCGTGCTTAGCGATGCCACGGAGCTGAGCCACTCTCCCGAACTCAACGGCAACACAGCGGATACATCCCTCGCATCGTCATCGAATTGGATCGCCAGTCTACTCGAACCCAGCCACCAAGCGGGGACGCTCGGCAAATTGGATGGACGCACCGTAGTCTCGGTAATCGGGCAAGGTGGCATGGGTGTTGTCTTGAAAGCATGGGACGAACAACTGCACCGATCGCTGGCAATCAAGCTGCTCTCCCCCATGCTTGCC
>JANPLP010000010.1:0-2667 GCA_031426595.1 Planctomycetia bacterium
TCTTGCCCGTGGTGTACGACGCCTCGCAAGCAGCCGGTTGGGGCTCGCGCACACCCAGCCACTTTGCGTTGACTGAACTTGGCCGACGCAGCTTGTTGACGAAGCTTGCCTACACTCAAGACGACAACATGCAAGTTTGGGAGAACTTACCTGGATTTCAATGGCACACTGCGGTCTCGCGCGCGAAAGCTGGAACAGACGTTCTAGCGGTGCATCAGGAATCGGCTAATGAGTATGGTCGCATTCCGCTATTAGTGACGCGGACTTTCGGTGCAGGCAAGGTGCTGTTCATGGGGACGGACGGAGCATGGCGTTGGCGGCGCGGCGTCGAAGATTTGTATCACTATCGGTTCTGGGGACAAGTAGTGCGCTGGATGGCTTATCAACGTAACATGGCGAAGGGAGAATCGATGCGGTTTTACTATTCTCCGGAGCAACCCCAAGTAAGGCAAACTGTGTCGTTGAGTGCCAACGTGATGGAGAAGAATGGCGAGCCGCTGAGTAAGGGTGAAGTTTCGGCGCGCATCGCGGCTCCATCAGGTCGCATTGAAACCATTGCGATGACCAGCAGTGGCAATGAATGGGGTGCTTTTTCAGGAGCCTTCACGCCGACGGAGGCCGGCCCGCATCAAGTGACTCTGCGATGCAAAGAGAACGGCGCGGAACTGGAGGCAAAGCTGTTCGTCCAAGGGGCCACGCTGGAGCGAGTCGGCAAGCCGGCTCGCCCCGAAGTGCTCGAAGAGCTGGCACGTGTATCCAAGGGAAAAGTGCTGGAAAACGGAGAAGTTGAAGAAATTTTAAGGGCAATTAGTGAATTACCGACTCCAGATCCCAAAATTCGTAGAGTGCAACTATGGAGTCACCCGCTCGTTGCCGCTACGCTGGTAACTATGTTGGGGATCTTTTGGGTCATGCGGAAGATGGCGGGCATGATCTAATGGGTGTGTATGAGGTTGGCTGCACACTTAAAAAGTCAGCTCCATCTGTGGCGAAGAAACTAAGCGATGTCTGATTACCAGGCGGTTATTCGGACAAGTCGCAAGTGTGAAGTGTCGAGTGTGAAGTGGTCTTAAGTCGGTGACGCTGGCGACGTCAAACACATTTAATTGCATGCTGTTGTACCGAAGCTGATGTAATCAAAGGAAACGAGCGATGAGTGCAGTACCGAAGTCTGATGGACGTGGCTTGTCGGAACGCCTGAGTGTGCCAAGTTCGCTGCGCGAGCAACTGGAGCAATTTCGCAGTCGCGTGTGGTCGACCAAGATGCTTGAGTCGCTGGCTTTCGCGGTGGCGGGAGTCTTGGTTGCCTTCTTGGTTGTATTCACCGTAGATCGGTTCTTGGACACGCCTCAACTCATTCGCCTGGGCATCTTCCTTGCCACGCTGGCCTGTTGGTTAGCAATCCCATACGCATTTCATCGTTGGGTCTGGAGGCATCGGCGATTGGATCAGTTAGCCAAACTGCTGCGCGTTCGCGAACCCAACATTGGCGACCAACTGCTCAGCGTGATCGAGTTGGCTGAGAACGATCAAGAGCAAGCTCGTTCGCGCACCTTGTGCGCAGCCGCTATTGCGCAAGTCGCGGAAGCCGCCAAGAATCAAGACCTCAATAAAGCCGCACCGCGCACACATGTCAAAGCTTGGACTTACGTGGTCGTCGGCACTGCGGTTGCCGCCATCGGACTAGCCGCTTTCTCACCCGCTGCGACTGGTAACGCATGGGCTCGACTGATGGCTCCTTGGCGCGACACGCCTCGCTACACATTTACGACCGTCCAGCCAATCGCCTCCCATCTCGTTGTCCCGCATGGGGAAGCGATCACGTTGCCAGTGAAGCTCGAGGAGGGCAGTCGTTGGCAACCGTCGACCGGTTCTCTGGCAATCGAAGGACTGCCCGAAATCCAAGTAGAACGCTCAGAAGCGGGCTACTCGTTTTCTGTCCCTCCACAAACCCAAATCACGACCGCAAAGTTAAGCATTGGTGACTTTTCACAATCGATCGAATTAGAACCGAAGATGCGACCCGAGCTTATCGAAGCGATGGCAAATGTGCAATTGCCAAACTACCTCGGCTTGAGTGACGCTATCGAACGCGATGTTCGTGGTGGAACTTTAGCAGTCGTCGACGGCAGTACCGCTACCGTCCAAGCCGTCGCATCGCGCGAGTTGGAGTCAGCGAAGATCAACGAGCAGACGGTTGCAGTCGATGCTTCCAAGTTCTCGTCAGAACAAGTCGCTGTAGCGGAGAAGGCTGGCAAGTTAAAATTGGAATGGCGTGACAAAGACGGATTGGCTGGCCGTGCCCCGTTTGATTTAGCAGTAACTCCGGTGGCTGACGAAGCTCCTTCGATTGCATCGCAAGAATTGCCGCGACAAGCGGTCGTGCTGGACAGTGAGCAGATCAATTTCAATGCGTTGGCAGCGGACGATTTCGGCGTCAAGAACGTCGGAATCTCATGGAGAGGTTTGGATGACAAGCTGCTCGAGAATCCTGCTAAAGGGGAAAAGCTACTTCGAGCTGGCGGTCCAGACCAATCGTCGATCCAGTCTCCGGGAACTTTTTCGGCAAAGCAATTGGGAATCGATCCACAACCGATCGAAGTGCGCTTGTGGGTTGAAGATTACTTGCCAGGTCGCGAGCGAGTTTATTCGCCACCTCACATTTTG
>JANPLP010000011.1:0-4560 GCA_031426595.1 Planctomycetia bacterium
GTTGGCTACGGAAGAAGCGGGCGACTATCCCGGTACGTAGCCTATCCCGGTACGTAGCCGACGTTCGTAAGAATTCGGACGAATCTCAGCTATCCCGGTACGTAGCCGACGTTCGTAAGAACTCGGATGCAGCTCCGATAACGTTCGCCTATTTAATCCACGTCAGTTCCTCCAACGTCGAACGACGTTGGCTACGGAAGAAGTGGACGACTATCCCGGTACGTAGCCTATCCCGGTACGTAGCCGACGTTCGTAAGAACTCGGATGCAATTCGCTTGCCTAAATGGGCTGGCAAAGGCTAAAATCAGGAAACTTCCGGGGCAGCCTTCGCCGACGACCGGAATCGTACCGGTGGGCCCAACAAGTCGAGCAACGTGGAAGATGAGCATTTTTAGAGACTTTTTGCTGTCGGGCAAGCGCTTACAACTAAGAGACTGTTTTAGCATGGGGTCAGGAACTCTCAAAGTTGGCAAAAGATTTGAACTTTTGCAGAATTTGAAAGTTCCTGATTCCATTTTAAAACACCTTCGAAAGTGTTGCGAGTCGAGAATTCGTCGTCCACGACGAAAGCTGTTCGTCGAAAATCTCGAATCTCGACGACTGATGGCGATCTTGGAGATCAATACGACCAGCGATGCCGTCGATCCGAGTGACGGTCTCTTTAGCTTGCGAGAAGCAATTCAAATTGCGAATCAGTCGAGGGAATACGACAAGATTGTTTTCTCTGACGGTCTTACCAACCATGGCCCGGCAACGATTTCTCTCTCGGGGTCCGAGTTGGTGATCACGAGTGCGATCGAAATCGCAGGGCCGACTTCCAATCAGTTAACGATCGATGCAGGTCGTCGCTCTCGCATTTTCAATATCGATGATGGTACAAGCGAACAAGCAGAAGTGACGATTTCGAATCTTCGATTGATCGGAGGTCAAACGACTGAAAGTGGCGGTGCAATTCAATTGCGAGAAACGTTGATTCTGATCGGCAGTACCATCGCCGATAGTTCGGCGACTAGTTGGGGTGGTGCCATCTACAACAACGGCGGCGTCTTGAACATCTGGGAAAGTGCTCTGTCAAACAACAATGCTTTCATCGGTGGCGCGATCATGAGCCACGGAATCCTCTCGGTTGTCGATACGACTATCGCGCAGAACAAGGTCTCCAATGCGGGGGCCGGTATCTACTTTGATAAGGCGGGTTCGCACTTCCTTTTGATCAACAGCACGATCGCAGGGAACGTTGCCGATTCAAGTATTGGAGGAGTAGGCGTTGGCTCGACCAGCAACGTTCAAGTCGCCAATACGATCGTAGCGGGGAATACGTTGAAGGATGGATCGCCAAGCGACATCGCGGGTATGCCTCAGAGCGGTGTTAGCTACAGCATGATCGGCTCATACCTGAATACCAACTGGTACAGTAGTATTCAGTCGAACATTGTCGGAATCGATTGGAAGACAGTTCTCGAAAACGATGGCACTCGTCCGATCCTGAAGAACAACGGAGGTCGATCGGAAACGATTGCCATTCTTCCAGGCAGTCGAGCTATCGACACTGGATATAGTGCCTTGTTCGAAGATATTGCAACTCGAACAGACCAGCGTGGACGCGGCTATGCACGCATTGCCAGACGCGAGATCGACATGGGGGCATTCGAGCGTCCCCGTGAACTGGCGGTAGTCACGATTACTCCGTCATCTTCACGCTATACTGATGGCAGCGTATTCTTCACCGCGACCGTTACGGCAAAAGATCCGATCGTAACGCAAATTCCAACAGGAACAGTTCACTTCGCCGGCTATGTTTCCGCTAATCGCGATCATCCGATTGGCTTTCAGAGTTCGGCCATTGTCGATGGAAAAACGACCTGGGCATTCGGAGAATCGTCGTACGGCGTCTACCGTATGGAAGCAAACTATGTTGGCGATGACACCTTTCAAGGAAGCGATGCGCCTGCGTTTTTACGCTCGGGACAGCTAATCGACTACGGTGACGCGCCTTCGGCGGTTCAAAGCGGTTTTGCAAGCAGCTATCCAGTGACTCTCAATAATGATGGTGCTCGCCACTCATCGAACCGCGGTTACTACCTTGGCAAGGGAGTCGGCTTTAGACCGGACGGGCGCCCCTCCGAAAAAGCGGATTCCGATACGAGCGACGACGGCATTCAAGCGTTCACGCCTTTGATTGCTTCCAATGTGCCGACGGTCGCTAGTTTTATTGTTGCGTCGGACTATTATCCACAGCGTCCTAAACTGGATGCCTGGATCGACTTCAATCGCGATGGCGATTGGAATGATCCTGGCGAGCAGATCTTTCAGTCGGTTACGCTCGAACACTTCCGGACGCCGTTGAGCTTTACCGTACCAGCCGGAGCATCCCTCGGACTGACCGGCGCGCGTTTTCGATTGAGCTCCGGCGGTGGCCTAGGCCCGACCGGTCCGGCCTACGATGGTGAAGTCGAAGATTACATGGTCACGCTTGCTTCCGATGCGGGGACTGGTTTGGTTTTCAATTCGGATACGACGACTCTTGTCTCTGAGATCTTAGTCGTCAACGACGAGACAATCCTTAAAGACAGTTTAGGCAAAGTTCTCTTTAAAGCACCGCGTTCACAAGCTTCGCTTGTCGAACTCGATGTTTCGACGAACGTAAAGAAGAGTGTCAACAATCTGGCACTGACAACTGCTGGCAAGTTCGAAGTCTCGCTGGGTGTAACCAGCGACTCGATCCGACTTCTCGGCAGCGGGCAATCGTTGTCGGTCGATAGAGCTTTTTCTTTCGCCGATCGTCAATACGCGAAAGTCGACATTTCAGGATCGGGTAACAACACGTTGAATCTGAATTCAGCGTTGCCGCGAATGGGAATTCGGCACGACGCCGGAGACGTGGTCGTGGCGACTTGGACTCGTGTCGATATGCCAACGGTAATCGATGGCCGATTTGTGCATCAAGTTGGGTACTCCGTGAATTCTACGATTGAACTCGACAATCCGACCCCGTATTTAAATCCAAAGAACAGATTCGATGCCGATGTCGATGGTGCGATCGCGCCCTTGGATGTTCTAGCGACAATTAATTCGATGAGTCGACTCGGCAGCCGCGAAATGGTCGCACCAAGCTCGGTCGATCCAACCACATGGCGTTACACCGACATTAACGGTGACGGCGTTCAAAGCCCGATCGATGTCCTCATGCAGATCAACGAATTACGCCGGTTGTCGATTCCGATTTCGGTTCCGATTCCAAACTACGGCGGTGCGTATGGTTCGCTTATTTTTGATTTTGCTGGTCATAGTTCTGTTGTAACTTCTTCTTCTTCTGTTAATCGGGTGCTATTAGGTGGCAACGTCACTACGAATAGCTCCCAGAGGATTGAAACTTTCGGATCGATTACGGTCAACCCCAACGTCGTGATCAATAATCCAACGAAGATGACCGTGCGAGGCTATCGCATTACGATCAATCCTTATCAGTCGCCCAACGGTTCGTCTTCTAGCGGAACTACCTCGGTGGGCAGCACGGTCGCATTGGGTGCTAACGAATTCACAACCCAGCAATCGTGGAATGTCTTGCCGAATAGTGGTACTTTGCAAATCTTGGGTGGACTTGGGTTGGGTAGGCTGATTTTTTAATCCACGTCAGTTCCTCCAACGTCTAACGACGTCGGCTACGGAAGTATCGGACGACTATCCCGGTACGTAGCCACGTTCGTCAGAACGTGGATGGAAGCGCCGCTCTCCACGTTTTGACGAACGTGGCTACGAATAGGAAATTGTTCACGGCGTCGGGCGGAGCCTGGAAACGAGCTAACTCGCGATCGCGAACAGCGATAAGTACGCAAAGTTCTGGCATTTCTTGCCACAGGCGATTGGCTGGTCGTAGCCAAATCGGCGTTCGTGACCCTACAATGAGAGCGTTCATGGAGTAGTTCGAAGGAGTTCGGCCCGCGAAAGGTGTCCACCTTGTTTGTCTTAAAAGAGAAAAGCTCACGTTGTCCTGCTCTGCGAGGGATTTGCAACCAGCTAGCCGCAGTCGCCATGGGAATGCTAGCGTTTGTGATCGCGAGCGAACAAGCCTTCGCACAGGCCTTTGGTAACTTTCGTCAAGATTTTTCGGCGGACGGTACGCTTATCGAATCACCCCGCGAAGTCTCACAGATGGTTTCGGATGCGAAGGAGTCGATCGAGCGTAAGGATTGGAGTGAAGCGACGCTAGCTCTTGGGATGTTGTTAGGGCTTGAACAAGCCAATGGAGACGTCGAGCTTGGCAGCCAAGATTATTTCGAATCGATCGATGCAAATCCTACCGTCCAGGGGTCACTGCGAGATGCGATCCTAGCGATCGTCAACGACTTACCCGAAGCCGGAATGAAGGTCTTTGAACTTCGATATGGTGTCGCGGCGAAACAAGCTCTCGATGCAGCCTATGCGAAGGGCGACGGGGAGGCCCTCGAGGATGTGAGTCGAGTTTATCCCTGTACCGAAGCGGGACGCGAAGCGACTTGGTTAGCAGCCGAAGCGAAAATTGGGCAGGGATTACCGTTAGAAGCGGCGGCGATGCTGGAT
>JANPLP010000012.1:0-8852 GCA_031426595.1 Planctomycetia bacterium
CAGCCTGCGGTTCCATCAGCGAAAGAATCTCTCTCCGCGGCTCCGGTGCAGAAGATTGTTCCATCCGACGGCTCTCAACAGCATCCTGCTCCCACGGAAACGCTTCCTCATCGGCGAAATGCTGCATATCCGCAGGCGGCAGCTCATCGACGACCGGCTGTCGCAACAGCAGACCTGCCAGCAATCCATCGTTCAATTCGGCAATGTCCTGCCAGCGGATTTCACAAGCACCTTTCTCGCGCCGCAGTCGCCCACGTGAAAGCAACCGACATAGCCGCCCGTAAGCTGCCCGATCGCTAGGCCAGACCACCAATGGCGGCCCATCAATCGGATGCAGTTCAGCACCGACGACCAGCGGCAATTGAAATTCTTTTGCCGCGGCATGCCCGCGTACGATACCCGCTAAGGAATTGCGATCGGTAACGGCCAGCCCCGTGTAACCCAACTCTACCGCTCGTTCAAAGAGCTCATCTGCGTGGGAGGCTCCCTCAAGAAACGAGAAATTCGTTTTGCAGTGCAGCTCGACGTAGCGCATGAACGCATTACTCGCGATTACGCGAAGAAGTTCGGCCGCCCCGCGATCGCATCGCAGCCATTAAGCCAAGTCGCGATCTTCGAACAACAGCAGCGCGAGGAACATCGCCAGCAAGATGTAAAGCAAACAGTAAACCAGACTGCCCGACAACAACGACATGGTGATTGGATTGCCAGCATCGATGGCCGCTTGCATCGAAAAGTGCTCAAGAATAGGAATGATCGTCGCAACCAATTCCGCCACGAAACGCACAATTTCAAAGCCTTCTTGAGTGCTGCTTACCAATGAGGTGGTCAAATTACCTACGACATAAATCGCAAAGCAGACCGCCAAGTTTGCCAATTGAGGTAAACGAGTTGCTAGAGCCACGCTGATCGCGCTGAGCACCAACGTCTGCATGAAGGCCATCGCCAAACCTGGAATCGTAGTAATCACTTCCAGATGACACATCTGCCAAGTCAAATCGGTCGTCGATGCTTCTCGAGCGTCATAAATCGGCTTGTAAGCCACCGCCCCCAATTCGACCACACCTAACACCACAAACATCAAGAACAGCATCCAGAAAATTCCGAGAAACTTTCCGATTACAAAACTGCGCCGCTGAATCGGTTTACTAAGCACCGTCAAGGCGGTGCGACCTTCGATCTCTTCACTGATCGAACTGCTTGCCGACCAAATGCCCTGAAACGCTGCCAACAGCATGATCGTCGTGATGCCGCAATCCTTCAACAACTTGATGTCTTCGCCGAAGGTATTGAACGGCAAGAAAACGAACAACAGAATTGCTACGACACCCAGCAACATCATTACTAGGAATAACGGCTGAGCCAATTCGTTCTTGACCGTCGCCAGCGCTACCGCACTTACCCGCGGCGCCACCGCCTGCTGCAAGAGAATGGTCAAGCCAGTTAAAAACACACCGATCGCAACCAGCAGAAAGGTTGAAGCCTCGGGAATCGCCGGACGCGTCACAATCCTAAACTCAAGAGTCGCCGGATCCACTTCGCGATTCTGAACGAAAAGAAGCTGATCGGAACCAAACGGAATTGGGCTCTCACCCGTTTTCTGCGTTCTGCTCCAACTGATCGTTTCCTCCGCATCCATCTGCCGCGGAGCTTTCACGAATTGCAGTGGGTCAACCGCGTCAGCCAACACGATAATGCGATTCGTTTTGATCTCGATGCTCTCAACTAACTCAGGTGTCAATTCTATTTCAACCGGCACGAACGGCGCATCAGCATTCTTCAGTGAGCCTTCGACCGTACGAGAAAATTTGCTTTCGCCCGTCTGAAATAGCTCCGGCAAACTCCTGAAAGCGTTGAGCGGCTTCTCAACCACAACGGTACTGATCAAACCAATTGCGACCACAATGATCGCCACAATCCACAAGTAACCAGAGACCCCCTCGCCCATCGTCGCCCACGCGTTTTTGGACGCTTGCTGTGAACAACAAAATACCAGCGACCAACCGACAATTGCACTCAGCAACGTGAGCGCGATCGTCAGCATTAATTTCTCAACTTGAACCAAGTCGCTGCTATCGATGACGGGGTAAATGAAAAAGTAAAAACCCGTTCCCGCAATTGCCGCCGTAAGCAACAGAGCCACGATATGACCCGCCACGGAATGCGACAACTTCTCCCACACCGACACACTCGAAAGGACTCGAGTCAACAGCATGAAGACCACCAGAGCCAACATGCCCAACGCGACGCCAACGCCCAAGAACCAGACCGGCGTCAGCCATTTGGTTGTCCAAGGATCATTCGGGCCAGCGGCTAAAAGGGTCATCGCGGAAAGGTTGGAGGCCAAGCCCGAAAACGATGCTGCGTCGAACATAGTGCGGTTTATCGTGAGGAATTAGGGAAGTTCGGACAAGGGTGAGCTCGAAAGAGCAACATTCTGAACTAGAAAAGCCATCCAGTCGACACGTCTATCAACTTTCGCGACGCCCCCACAATGGTTTATTTGGACTTTGCGATCGAGACGGAGACGTACGTGGACAGGTACGTTTGCTAACCTGCCTCCGGTTCATCGTTTTCTCGCGTTCATGAGAAAAACCAGAATTTCTCGCCACCTTCAATACTCTACCAACATCAATTCAGGTCTACGGCGTACAAATCCGCGGTTTCAGACGAAATGGGCCAGTTCACACGCTTCAGCAAGCCAACTTCAGCCAACTTTGCAAAGTCATCGCGCGTCGGCCAGTCGCTGAAACCGTAATTGCCCGGACTGCGGTACCTTTCCAGCTCTGACCAATTCACCAAAACATGAGTGACCCCAGCCCTTCGCAAACTTGCCCGAGCCTCGTTCAACTCTATAGGGCCATCTGTTCCCCGCAGCCAACTCTCGGCCGGCGAGCTATCGAAACACGTGCTATACAAAACCGGCATCCGAAAATCGAACACCCTCGCCTCCCCGATCAGCAACAACTTGGATTCTAGAGCGCTCAAATTCGCATTACACCACGCGAGACTTCGGTTCACGCGTCCTGCCCGCCCTTCGACGCCGCCATCATCGCGCAGGGCTTCTAAGGTTGCAAAAAATCGATTGTCACCAATGACTGGCGAACTGTTGACGACTAGACCGTAGCTCAACCCAAACAAGACCAGCAATGTTGCTAGGACATGCGAAACCCGCTGACTCAGCCATAACAAACCAAAACCAGCAATTGCACCCCACAGCGAAACTGCTGGCAACCAAAAGCGATCGATGCGATGCGTCGCGCTCCACCACACCAACACAATCCACATCGACCACGCCACCCACATCCACAACACTGCAGTTAAGTAGGGCGTTCGGCCTGATCCAACCTGCCTCAAGCACCCGGCTCCTAAGCCACAGACCAGCAGAATTATCAAACTCGGCTGCACGAACTCGGACTCGACCACTAAATCTTTGATCGATCCAGCCAACGCACTCAACGAATACGCTGAACCCGACTGGCTATCGATCGGAACCCGATGCGCTTGCGCCCATTGCTCAGCTCGATTTGCGTCCATCCCAACCCCGCCAAACCACTCGAAGGCCAACGGATAAACCGGATTGCCCGCCAGCACCGCATTCTTTGCATACCACGGTCCACACGTCAGCGACAATCCGCCTACCACCGCCATCATCCATCGCCCAACAAACCAATTTTTCCTCTCGGAAACCTCGCCCCGCCAACTCGCACTTTGGCCGGATATGTTTTCATGTAACTCACGCATACGCATGACAGCGATGCCAGCAATCGTTACAAGACACGGCAACACGCCGTAGATCAAACCGGGATACTTCGCCGCTGCCGCCGCACCTGCGTAAATACAAATGACAAACACTAACCAAGTCGAACGATCCGATTGAGGGTCACGCAGCGATTTTCTAACTACGTAAAGCTCACTCAAGCCCACCGCGCTGGCGAGGATGTAGGTCCCCATCGCCGCATCGATCAAGCCGGTCGTTGCCACATGTGCATTTCCAGGCACCGCCAGCCAAAGACCTGCGGCACTCCAACCACACCACGACGAATTCGTTTTCCGCGCGACAAAGCCACCGAGCAATGCCGCTGCTAAAAACGCATGAAGACCAATAATCGTTTTGCCAATCAAGCCACCCAACCACCAACCATCGCTGCCATTCACTAGACTCATTGCCGCCAAGCTATGCATCTCTAAACCCAGAGGCATGTTGAGATAAATGTTGTGATCGTTGAATCCGATCGCGCCCGTTTGAAAGAACTCTTTTGGCCCCTGCAAGTGATACTCGACGACATCAAATTCGTACGGCGGCATCATCGCGCCCAGTCCGTAGATCGTTAGCAAACCAATGGTAAGCACGACCACGACGCGGCTTGCCAACTGACCGAACACTCCAGATGCCACGATCCCCTCAGGCAACCAAAGCACCCGCTCAGTTCCCACCGCATTGAAATTCGCTTTGACTCGAACGCTCGCTAGCCAAGCGACTATCAGCGCTCCCAACACTGGCCCACCAATCGCCCAGCGACTACTACTTCCACCTGCCAAGCCCACCAGCAACACCATCGTCGACAGCATCGCTAAGCCAACCAACATCGCCAACGCAACGGCTTCCACACGCGTCAAGTCGGTGAAGGCGCGCCGCACGAAAGCTTGCCCGATCCCAAACGCAACGCTCAGCCAAGCGAACACGCCTAAAGCAATTGGCACTCGATCCACTATGCCAACAGGCATTTGGCCGCCACCCGTCACCTCACCCAACCATAATTCTGGCAACAGCAACCGAGTCAAAAACGGACCCCTGGAAATCGGCACTCCGTCGTCCCCTATGAGACCCACGAACACCGGGTACGACAAGAACCGCAGCAGATAAACACTTGCTAGTACTGAAACCACCACCACGATTACGAATCGTTTACTCCGCCCGAGACCCGCATCCTCGCCACTCATACGCGCACCTCCCGCGTGGTCAGCATGGCGATTAAGCTCGCGATGCTCCTCGCGTCCCACAACTCGCTCCCGGACAGTTCGTTTCTTTCGCGACATATCAGAATGTTCTCGCAGATTCCCGTGGCAGCCAGTTTTTTATCGCAGCCAGTTTTTATCGCAGCCCTGGCAGCCTTAATCTTCAGCTTGACTGCGAATCATAACCCACAACGTGGCCCCGATGACCAGCAACATGCCCACCACCGCCAGCGACGAAGGGACACGACCTTCAAAAAACCACTTGTAAATCGCCGCAAAGGCCACCTGGCTAAGCCCAATGACGCTGATGCGCGCCGGACGCCCAGCTGCAAATGCTTTCGTTAAAAATAGTTGACCGAGCACCGCCGCCACTCCCACCGCGACCAAACGAATCAGACTGCCCGAGTGGGGCTCGACGGGCGTCACCTGCCCATAACCAGTCTGCAATGAACCAGTCTGCAATGAACCGGCGTGCACTAGCCCAGCTTGTAATGGCCCAGCTTGTAATGGCCCAGCTTGATTCAGCATGGCTAGCCACAGTAAGAATGACAACAAAGTTGAAACTGCTGAGAAATGCGTTACGACCGCGCGAGGGTCTAGCTGCTTGACGCGATGCAATCCGATCAAGGCTACAGCACTAAACATCGAGGCCAGCGTAGCCAGCGGAATGGCAACTTGCGGCAAGTAATGCGAGTGCTCACCGCTCAATGGACTTGGCCCCGTGGCGGACGAATAGATCAACCACATACCAGCCGTGCTGACCGATAACGCCAACCACGTATCGCGTGTTGGAATTTGCCCAAGCATCGGCCAACCCAAAATTGCCACCCAAATCGGATACATACTGGACAAAGACAACACGACCGCCACATCGTAGTGCGTCATCGCAAAGAACAGGCACAGCATCGCGCTGCACCCCGCCAGACTTCTCATCCATAAACTTGCCGGTCGCCACACCACAAAGTCAGCGCGAACATAGAGCACCATTCCCACAGCGATCAAGGTTGCCACAGCACTTCGAATCGTGGCGATCCAAGCGAACGAATACTCCGTACCCAGCGACTCGATGAGCAACCCCATTGCCGCGAAAAAAAACGAGCCTATCAGCATCCAGAGGTACGGCACAGTTATCCAGTGAACAAGGGCGGACAGAGAGATGCCGCAGAGTTAAGTACGGTCGATCCTAAACCGCTATTATATCCCGGCTGTACTGTTTCGCTCCCCCGCATCTTCAAATCGAAAAACCAAATCGAAAACCAATCAGAAAAACCATGGATCACAAAACAGTAGAACGACTCGAAAGCGAACTGGAACACGCCATCGCTGAAATTTTCGCGCGACTCGACGTCAAAAAAGTGCCGCTCGATCCGTCTCCTCGCATCATGCATCTGATGGCTAAAGCAGCTACTACGGTGTACGAAGCCGCAGTCGAAAACTCCCGCTGAATCCGCTAATCGAAATAGTAAGTGAGTACCAAGCAAAAGTTGCGACCCATTTCGAGCCAGGGGGAAGCTGTAAATTCGGTACTGAATTTGCTAACCGAGGGTACTGAATTTGCTATTTGCTACTTGTGCCCTGCTGCGAATGGATCTGTAAGTGGATTGCAATGATGGCACTGAAACTTGCAAGGCAAGCATGATGCGGCAATCCGAGGAGCCTGTTAAGAATGGATGACTATGCAACGTGAAATGCCCTTTGGTGCCGAGCTTACTTCAACAGGCGTCCATTTTCGTGTTTGGGCACCGCGCCGAAAGCAAGTCCAAGTACGATTGTCCGGCGATGCGAGGCAATTCCCACTCGTCAAGGAAGAGGACGGGTTCTTTAGCGGCCATGTCGAACAACTTCGCGTCGGTACAAAGTATTCGTTTCGTCTCGATGACGACAAATATGATTATCCTGATCCAGCCTCACGCTTCCAGCCTGAAGGCGTTCACGGGCCGTCAGAAATAATCGATCCAAGCAGCTTTGATTGGACGGATGCAGATTGGCACGGAATTGAACTACAAGGACAAGTGATTTACGAATTGCACTTGGGTTGCTTCACCGAAGAGGGAACGTGGAACGCAGCGGAGCAACGATTGCCGCACCTCTCGAAAATGGGGATCACTGCAGTTGAGATCATGCCCGTGACGGAGTTTAGTGGCAGCTTCGGATGGGGCTACGATGGCGTCAAGTGGTATGCTCCGAGTCGACTATATGGAACCCCAGATGACTTTCGTAGTTTTGTAAATGCTGCACATCAGCTTGGCTTGGCTGTGATTCTTGATGTCGTTTACAACCACTTCGGTCCTACCGGAAACTACACCGGTGCGTTTTCACCTTATTTCATTTCAAAGCGCCATCCTACCGAATGGGGCGATGCCATTAATTTTGATGGCGAGGGGTCACAGATAGTAAGAGATTTTGTGACTGAGAATGCCGCATATTGGATTCGCGAGTATCACCTCGACGGACTCCGTCTAGACGCGACACAGTCTATTTATGACGAGTCGCCCCGTCATGTGCTGGCCGACCTTTCCATTGCCGCTCGAGCAGCAGCTAAATCAGGCAACGGCGGCGAGCGAAAAATCATCATCGTTGCTGAGAATGAGTCACAGGACGTGCGGCATGTAGAGAGAATTGAAGACGGCGGATTTGGCTTAGATGGGCTTTGGAATGACGACTATCATCACTCGTGTAGAGTCGCCGCTACGGGACATGCCGAGTACTACTACGCCGACTTTTCAGGGACTTCGCAAGAACTTATCTCCGCGACCCGGTTTGGATATTTGTTTCAAGGCCAGTATTCCCATGAACAACAGCGATGGCGAGGCACACCCGCTTGGCATGTTGAAGGCTGGCGTTTTATAACCTTCTTACAGAACCACGATCAGGTTGCAAATGCAGCTCATGGCTCGCGATTGCCGGACCTAACGTCGCCAGGCACCTACCGAGCACTCACGACCCTATGGCTCCTCGGACCTGGGACGCCGATGTTCTTTATGGGCCAAGAATTTGGAACAAGAACGCCATTTCGTTACTTTGCTGATCACGACGTTGAACTGGCCAAATTAGTGCGAGATGGACGTTGGGAGGCACTGCGCCGGTTCCCAAGAATTGCGGGTGGCAACGGGCGACAGATCGAACTCCCTGACCCAGCTGACCACACAACCTTCGACGCTTGTAAGCTTGATTGGTCTAAGTGTACCGACGAGTCGCCCGATGTAATGCTACATCGTGACTTGCTGCAACTACGCTCGCACGATCCGACCATCAGCTGTCAGGATAAACGAATGATTCAAGGAGCGGTCATCAATCCAGACTGTTTCATTCTGCGTTGGCACAATCGGAGCAACGAGGCTTCGCGCGACGATCGTCTGCTCCTAGTCAATCTTGCCCGCGACTTACATTGGCGCCCCTCTGCCGAACCCCTTGTTGCTCCAGCCCTTAACACTCATTGGGAAGTCATGTTTTCAAGTGAGGACCCGCAGTACGGCGGTTCGGGTACCGCCCTCTTAAACACGGCTGACTGGCATCTTCCAGGCCACGCCGCAATTTTGATGAAGCCTCGCAGCGCGAAGAATTAAAAGCCTCGTACCAGATGCAATCAAGAATTAAAAAGCCTACCTGCAGTACACTGCTCAAAAACCCGAACTCGAGTTTCCAGTAGATCGCTGCGCGGGATTGTTCTCCCTTACAAACGGCTGTTTCGTGAACGCAGCAATTAGACGCTTCAAGGCAAAAGGTACTGGCGAGACGGCCTCCTGCCATTTACTGGATTCAGCGAGCAGTTCGGTTCTTGGCAGCTTCGAGCCGGAAGGCTGATCGCCGGAATGTGGAACCAACTAGATTTCGTTTGTTGGGTGGCACCAAATCATGTTGCTAATGCCGGAACCGCGCGTTGCTTGTTCCGG
>JANPLP010000013.1:0-4842 GCA_031426595.1 Planctomycetia bacterium
AACCCAACTCAGGACCGCGTACTGAACCCTAGGACGCCATTGAGACCTGGTGAGCGCATCGAGGAGTGATGATGTCGAATGTAGGGATTGCGTGGTGCGAGGGTTCGTGTGGTGTGCAAATTGCGGGTTATTCCGATCGACCGCGGGCCGTCGCCACGAGAAGCAGGCAAATTTGAGCGATCTGTGTTAAACTGAAGGGCCCACCGAAACTCGCCCATGAGTTTCTGCGACCTGCCCTTTCAGGTTCCTGCCATGATTAATCGAGTCTGCACTTTCGTGCGTAGAACTTTCGTGCGTAATACGGCACAGAGCATCGTCATGCTCGTTTGCTCAACATTCGTCCTCTCCGCAGTCGCTGGTGAACCGCAGCCGATTTCATTTGAGCGCGATGTACGACCGATTCTCCGCGAGTACTGCTTTGATTGCCACGGAGCGAATGAGGAAAAGGAGGGTAACCTCGATCTGCGGCTGGTGCGTTACATGCAGGCGGGAGGCGATTCAGGAACAGCCATCCATGCGGGTAAGCCCGAGGATAGTTTGCTGGTCAAACGCATCGCTGATGGCGAAATGCCTCCGGGCGAAGCGCGCGTGCCGCCCGCGAAACTTGACATGCTGCGGAGCTGGATTGCTGCGGGTGCTAATACGGAGCGCGCTGAGCCACTGGAGATAGGCCCCGGCATACCGATCACTTACGAGGATCGCAATTACTGGGCCTTCCGTCCGATCACTCGACCTAGTCTCACTCCGCCCAGCCTCACTCAGCCCAGTCTCACTCAACCCAGCGATGCAGCAGATGCAGTGGCAAACGATCGCGTCCGCACGCCCATCGATGCGCTGCTGTTGGCTGCGATGCCGGAGGGACTTGGCTTTTCGCCGGATGCTGATCGCGCGGTCTTGATCCGCCGACTGTATTTCGACTTAATTGGTCTGCCACCCACTCCAGAGGAACTTGCGCGATGGAGCGCGGCGACTGATGAACGTTGGTATGAGCAGTTGATGAACAGCCTGCTCGATTCGCCGCATTACGGAGAACGATGGGGCAGGCACTGGTTGGATGTTGCTGGTTATGCAGAGTCGGAAGGACAAACGGTTCAAGATGCAGATCGTCCGTGGGCTTGGAAGTATCGCGACTATGTCATCCATTCCTTCAACACGAACAAGCCGTTCGATCGTTTCATTACCGAGCAACTTGCCGGTGACGAACTGGCGGGTCCAAAACAAGGTGAGTGGAGCGCTGAGCAGATTGAGTTGCTGACTGCTACGGGCTTTTTGCGAATGGCCGCTGATGGTACGGGATCAGGCGACAACAGTCCGGAGGCTCGCAACAAAGTCATAGGTGATACGTTGAAGATCGTTAGCACCGCTTTGTTAGGTGTGAGCGTCGGTTGCGCTCAGTGCCACGATCATCGCTATGATCCGATTTCACAGTTAGATTACTATGCGATGCGAGCGATTTTCGAGCCCGCTTTTGATTGGCAAAATTGGCGGGTTCCGGATGCAAGGCGCATTTCACTCTATACCGCAGCGGATCGTGAAATCGCGACCACAGTGGACAATGAGGCGCAAAAAGTTGCCGCCGAGCGCAGCGCGAAACAAGCAGAGTACATGGCGGCAGCGTTCGACAAAGAACTGATGAAGTACGCCGAACCGCTTCGAACTCAGTTGCGAACGGCTTATGAAACCAAAGAGAAGGAACGAACCGCCGAGCAGACAGAATTGCTAAAGCAAAATCCCAGCGCTAATATAACGCCAGGTGTGCTATACCAGTATCTGCCCGCCGCAGCCGAGGAATTGAAGAAACTGGATGCTAAGATCGCTGAAATCCGAGCTCGGAAGCCAAACGAAGAATTTATACATGCACTTTCGGAACAAGCTGATCGAGTTCCCGATACACATCTATTTCATCGCGGTGAACACCAATCGCCAAAGCAAAAGGTGATGCCAGCCGATTTAACGATCGCTGCACCCGAAGGGGCCTTAACGAGATTCGCTGAGCGAGACCCGGGCTTACCTACGACTGGCCGCCGCCTAGCTTATGCCCGTTGGCTGACCAGCGGCGAGCATCCGTTGGTCGCAAGAGTGCTAGTGAACCGAGTCTGGCTGCATCACTTCGGTCAAGCAATCGTGGCCACACCGTCGGAGTTCGGCAAGCTAGGGACGAGTCCTACGCATCCAGAGTTGCTCGACTGGTTGGCGGACGAGTTCATGCGCGGCGGATGGGATCTCAAACAACTGCATCGTTTGATGCTAACATCGACCGCTTGGCGTCAAAGTTCCGTGCGCGATCCGGAAAAAGTAGCGATCGACGCGGAAAACAAATTCTATTGGCGCAAATCGATTCAACGACTTGACGCTGAAGTGCTCCGCGATCGTATGCTGGTTAGCTCAGGAACGCTCGAACGGCAATTGTTTGGCAAGTCGGTCGCCATCAAAGAGGATGACACGGGCCAAGTGGTTGTCGATGGCCAACAGAAGCGACGGAGCGTTTATGTGCGCGTGCGGAGGTCGCAGCCGGTCGCCATGTTGCAGAGCTTCGATGCGCCGGTCATGGATGTAAACTGCGAGAAACGTCCGGTTTCGACCGTGGCAACCCAATCGCTGATCTTGATGAACGGCGAATTTACATTGCAACAAGCCGAGTTGCTGGCCGCGAGGGTGCTGCGTGAATTGAAAATCGACGACAAGTTAATAACCGTTGAGGCTCAGCCCGAGCTGTCCGCAATGCTGCGACATGCATGGCGATTAGCACTGTGCCGTGAGCCGCTGGAGGAAGAGCAGCGATTTTCTATAGAGTTCGCCCAATCGCAGTTGCGAGATTTGCAGCAAGATCCAAGTGGTCTTGCGCCAGGCGCGACGGCGGGTAAACAAACACTGGTGAACTTTTGTCAGGCGCTGATGAACTCAAACGAGTTTGTGTACGCGGATTAGGTGCTAGAAAGCTGTTAAGCTGTGTACCCCAATATGAGGCGATGATGTTTACAAGTCGACGACAATTTTTGGCACATAATGCGATGGGGATCGGCTCGGTCGCACTTGCTTGGATGTTGCAGCAAGAACAAGGGATTGCCAAGGGGCCGAAGACCATCGCGATGGCTAAGCCGCATAACGATTTGCGACCGCGTGCGACCCACTTCGAACCACGTGCGAAAGCGATGATTTCATTGTTCCAGCACGGTGGTCCATCGCACATGGATTTGACCGATCCGAAACCCGAACTGACGAAGTACAGCGGCACGGATTACAAAGAAGATATCCATTTCAGCTTTGTGAATGAAGCGAGTAAAAAACTCTTCGGTAGTCCATTCAAGTTTGCACCCCGAGGTGCGTGTGGCACCGAGTTATCAGAATTGTTGCCGCATACCTCTGAGATTGTCGACGACATCTGCTTGATTCGTTCGATGCACACCGGCGCGAATGGTCACGAGGTTTCAATTCGATATTTTCATGGCGGTATTCCCGGCGTGCTGGGACGCCCCACCTTGGGTTCATGGTTGGTGTACGCGCTCGGAAGTGAATCCCAGGATTTGCCAGCCTACATGGTGCTGAGCGATCCCGGCGGCTTACCGGTTGACGGCGTCACGAACTGGTCGAATGGATTTATGCCGGCCATGTTTCAAGGAACCGTGTTGCGTCCAAAAGAACCCCGCATCTTAAACCTTGAAGCTCCATCGCACCTGAAGGGTAAGTTCCAGCGACAGAACTTGGACTTGCTGCAATCGCTCAATCGGCGTTATCTGGAAAGTCATCCCGGCGAAGCTGAGCTTGAGGCCAGGATCGCTAGTTATGAACTCGCAGCGCGCATGCAAACTGCAGCGGCTGAAGCGCTCGATATCCACCAAGAGACCGCAGCAACGCATAAACTCTACGGGCTAGACCATCCAGAGACTCGCGAATACGGTACTCGCTGTCTGATTGCGCGACGATTAGTTGAACGCGGCGTGCGCTTCGTCCAACTGTTCCATAACGGCCAACCGTGGGACAATCATAGCAGTATCGCATCGGGGCTGCGCTCAATTTGTAAGAAGACGGATCAACCGGCAGCTGCGCTGGTCAAAGATCTCAAGCAGCGCGGAATGCTCGATTCAACCATCGTCCATTGGGGTGGAGAGATTGGGCGACTGCCGGTAACTCAAGAGCACGGTTCACCCGAAAAAGCGGGTCGCGATCATAACGGCCAAGGTTTCAGTATCTGGTTGGCTGGAGGCGGTCTTCGCGGCGGTCTCGCTTATGGAAAGACGGACGAATTTGGACATCGGGCTGTTGAAAACATCGTCACACCCAATGATTTTCAAGCAACCTTGCTACGTCAATTTGGGCTGAACTATCAAGACCTTAGCTTTGTTCATGGTGGCCAAGAACAGATCATCACCAACAAGCGCGAAGCGCGCGTCGTAGAAGATATCATCGCTTAAAACACGCGGTGTAAAATGCGCGCTTTCATCCGTAAATAACTTCGATCGAAGAGCAATTCAACATGAACCCTGTGCGCTTGGCTTTTATTCTTTTCACGTTCTTGGCAACTGGAGTTCAAGCTACAGATCCGCAGCCTGGTAAGACGTATGTCTATAAGCAGTCGGCTGGAAAGCCTCAGGAAATGGAGATTTATTTCCCGCCGAATCATGAACCGAGTAAGGCGAGCGTGCCTGGTATGATCCTGTTTCATGGAGGCGGTTGGAGTGGTGGAAATCTACAGCAGTTCCGAGTGGCTTGCGAGTACTTCGCCAGTCGTGGCTTGGTGACTGCCACGGTGAACTATCGTATGTTGACCAAAGCTGAAGTGGGTCAACTGCCTGTTGGGGAAACTCGTAAACGCGTTTGTATTACCGATGCAAAAAGTGCGAT
>JANPLP010000014.1:0-4452 GCA_031426595.1 Planctomycetia bacterium
AGGCACTGCGAAGGGCGTGGCTAATGTCGCTCAGATCACGCCCTTCGCAAAGCCTCAAGGCGTGCCACCCAAATACGATTAACCCCAAAATTAAACCTGGACAAAGCACTAGGGCTAAACGAAGCAGCACGATCGACATTGAGGGAGCGAAGGCAAGAAATTCACTCCATCGAGACCTTTTATTCATAAAGTGAAACGGCCGCGATACGTAGTGGCTGGTCGCAGCGATCTGCGTCGCGACTCAACTTGTTAAATGCATCTCTTGCCACGAGAGGCTGTCCATCTGGCTGCGAGGCAGTCGACCGCGATTGGCGAAGCGATGGTCACGGGCTGGTCCGACGATGCTGATTCCAGCGGCTTCAAGATCCAGCATTTCGACATTTTCGGGTCCTTCGTCAACCGCTACGACCACGATGGCTTGCAACGGGTTGTGCGGAATGCTGCGCAGGACCACCGCATCACGGTCGCCTTCCAGCACCACTGGAGCGCCAATCCCATACATGGTCATCGACCTTAAGAAGGCTCGCATGACATTGCAATCGAACACACCGCGACCTGTTTGATGCAGCAAAAAGGCGATTGCATCTCCTGCGACGTAGCCCGGTTTCGAGCTGTGTACGGCAATGAGGCTTAGAAATGCATCGGCTAAGTTGACGATGCGCGCCAACGAGTTAACTAAATGGCCTGGCATACCGCGAGGATATCCCGATCCGTCCATCTGTTCGTGAACCTGGTTGATAATAATTCGAACCAGATCCTGCATACCAGCTCGAGCGTTCAACAAGTCGGTTGTGAAATAGGGGTGACGCGCAATCACCGTTTGCTTCTCCTCGTCGCGATCGAAGGCGTCTTGAAGTCGTGTTAGCAAGGGTGGGAAAAGTGCAAGATCATGCAACAAACCCGCCAAAGTTACTTTCAAACATTCATCGCTATTGAGTCCAATTTCCGTTCCGATCACACACGAGATTGCTGCCAATGCGGAACAGCGAAGCGTTAACGGCTCCAAGCTGCAAGGGGGAACCGGCGTTGCGAGCGATTCGTAAATGACCAAAGCGGGATCCAGTTTGACCAGATTCAGGCATTGCTCTACCAAATCTTCGATCGGACGGAGTGACACGTTGTTCTCGCCAGAGAGCCCTGCCACCAGCGAATCAAGTTCGGAACGAACCTCCTTAAACCAAGCTTGCACTTCGTTTCGAGCATTGACGTCGAATGCCAAATGAGCCGATATGACGTACTTGGGAATTCGACCGAAACCATCAGCTTCCGATGTCATCATGAACACGGGGACAGAGCCTCGACGTTGCCAGACTGCTAGCAAGTCACGAGTAAGCTTCAGTCCTCGACGAAAAACGACATTACCCTCTGCATCAACGATATCGCCTATGAATGGTTGACCCAGTTCTAGGCGATTCAGTTCGATCGGATGTTTACTACCCATATTATGCTGCTGTTTATGCCGCTATTTAACGATTTTTGAAGAACAAATTGTGACTGGGTAACGCTTTGAATTCCCATTACAGTCACCGTCAGGGAGTGGCCGATCAGGCTCGAATGCTACGAGGTTGCTGGCGATCCGACCGATAATTGCCAAGTTGATTCGGCGGCGGGCACCAGCCCATTCGCCACTGGGTTATCAATGCTGTTGGATGCGCTGACCTGCGATTCCTTCGTTACCTCCTGCTGGGAACTAAGCTGCTCAACGTACGAGACGCGGCATGTTTCGATCAGCAGGTCGCGCGAAAGCGGTTTTGTGAGTCGCAGGTTGCAGCCGGCTTCCAAGCATCGTTTTAGATCGCTGGCCATCACATGAGCTGTCAGTGCCAGGATCGGAAGGGTGGCTCCTTTACTTCGAAGAAGTTTCGTCGCCTCATAACCATCCATCACCGGCATCTGCATATCCATCAGCACCAAATCAAATGGTGGCTTAGTCGCCAGCGGTGAATCTGGATCGCCATCACGTGTCATCGCTGCGATCGCCAACCAGCCGTTCTGCGCAAGGCTTACGGATGCGCCGGCTTTTCGCAGATGATGCATGATGAGTCGTTGGTTATCGGGACCGTCTTCGGCAAGGAGAATCCTGATTCCGTCCAGCGGTTGGCCGGTTGATGCTGATTTATAAGTCGCTGAATGCGACTCCGCATTCACTGTTGATGGTGATTGGGATCTTGCATCGGAAGGATTCGAGTGAGGGGAGGCTACAGCGTTTACGGACTGTGCCGTCAGCACATCTTTCTGTTGCGTGCCAAAGAAACTTTCGCTGTCCAGCAAGTCTGCGTCGTTGATCTCACCGACATCGATTTGCATGGTGCATTTCGTCCCCTCCCCTAGGCTCGATTCGACCGTGATGTCCCCGCCTAGCATATCCGCCAAACGTTTGCTGATATGCAATCCTAGCCCCGTTCCGCCGAAGCGACGCGTCATCGATGTATCGGCCTGTTCAAAGACTTGGAATAGTCGACTGAGTTTCTCAGAGGTCATACCGATGCCTGTATCGATGACATCGATCAACAACGCGCGCGGATTCTCGGGATGCATGCGGACCGCGACTCGAACGCTTCCAAACTCAGTGAACTTGATTGCGTTGCCAATCAAATTTACGAGAATTTGACGCAACCGAGTGGGGTCAGTCCTGATCTGCTTGGGAACGGATGAGACGGTTTCGCAATGCAGTCTCAATCCCTTTCCTTGTGCTTTCACTTGCATCGTATTTAAGACGTCGCGCAACAGTTTCGGGAGATCTACCGCCATCGATTCAATGGTCATCTTGTCCGCTTCGATCTTCGATATATCCAAGATGTCGTTGATGATATCGAGCAGATGTTCACCGTTACGCTTAATTGTTTCGATAGCCGTTAAGGCTTGCTGCGAAGATTCGCAATGTTGACACCCCTTGATCTCCGCCAAAATGTCGGTGTAACCCAAGATGGCCGTCATCGGCGTCCGGATCTCGTGACTCATGTTGGCTAGGAACTCACTCTTACTTCGACTCGCCGCTTCGGCTTGCGATTGGGCAAGCTTCAATGAGGTGATGTCAGCCCGGATCGCAAAGTAGCCTCTCAATCTGCCCGCCTCATTGAACAACGGTGCGATTGTCGTGTCTACCCAATACAGTTGGCCGTTTTTCGCGCTGTTGCAGATTTCGCCATGCCAACAGCCGCCGTTAGCAACTGTCTTGTACATTTGCGACCACATGCTGTCTGGATGGCGGCCTGACCGGAGAATTCGATGATTCTGTCCAACCAACTCCTCTCGCGAGTAGCCGCTGATTTTGCAGAACGCATCGTTGACGGCGATAATGGTTCCTTTAGTATCCGTTTCGGCAACGATGGCATGATGATCGACGATTTTGCGATACACGTCCAAATACGCGGTCGTCTCGCGCATCTTTGTCTCAGTCGCGATGCGCTCATCTAAGTCTTTTATCAGTCGTTTGTTCATCAACTGCAATCGCAGCTCGACTGCCTTACGCTCTGTATTATCGCGGATAGCCGCGTGAACGACAGCCTCATTGTCGTATTGAAAAGTCGAAAGCGATATTTCAGCTGGGAAACTTGTTCCATCGATACGCAATAGAGTTTGCTCGAATCTGGCCGTCCCGACAGTGAGTGCGGTCTGCACATGGCGGCGAACCTCCAGGATAAGGTCCTGTTCGGATGTCAATCCGCGAGCTGCAAAGTCTTGGAGCTGCTTATTGAACAGCACGTCCGGGTGATCGGCGCCCAGCATCGACAGCGCGCGCTTGTTGCAATCAAAAAGTCCGGTTGAGTTAAATAGCAAAATCCCATCACTGCACGCGTCGTACACCGCCCGCAGTTTCTCTTGCTTGTTTTGCAAGCCCCGAGCATCGGCTTTATGAACTGAAATATCTTGCACTGACAGGACCAGACGCGATGGACCTTTACCATGGAACTTAGCGATGCGCAAGAGTAGCCATTGATCGCTCGAGCAATATTCGGCTTGATATTCCAATTCGAACTGAAGCGTTTCGTTATTAAGTATGGACCGAATGCCTTCCATGATCTTGGGATAGATGGCGCCACTCAGTTGGTCAAAGTAGTTGCTGCCGACGGTGTTCAGCATGTCTCCATCGCCTGGAGCACAATGCACGTTTCGCCACCTGTCATTCACAAAGAGAATGTTGCCGCCAGCGTCAAGGATAGCTAAGCAATCAGTCGAAGCCTGCAGTGCACCGTTAAACAGATCGCGCGATTCTTCGAGCGCAACCTCTAAGGACCTGCGATCTGTAATGTCGCGCTGGATTGAAGAGTAACCTATCAGTTTACCCGTTGCATCGTAATGAGGTTCCACATCAAGTTCGATCCAGTAGGTGGCTCCATCTTTGCGACGATTGAGCAGTTCACCGGTGAAGCCCTTTTCAGCAGCAAACGCCGCACGCATTTCGGCAATCACGGCTGCAGACGTTTCGGGGCACTGGAGTATGCGGGCTGG
>JANPLP010000015.1:0-4982 GCA_031426595.1 Planctomycetia bacterium
GTAGCTCTCCACCTGCTCGCGAACCAACGTTTTAGGTGAATCATTCTCGACATCATAAAAACGCAGATCGCGACCAAGTTTCGCCAGTTCATCTTCAGTCGGAATGACGCTGAATTGCTTTGCCATATTTTTTCGCTCGTCGTGTTTTCAGAGGTCAGGTGTGCAGGGAGGGCTGAACTTTTCCGAAGTCTGAGTTCAGGTGGGGTAGCCCATTATGCACCAAGCTCGCCGGTTCTGACAACGCATCGGTGCGAACCGACAAAGTAGACTGCAGCCGATTGAACTTCGCCCGCGTGCTCAAAGACAATTGCCTAAGTATGCGCCGTTTGTACATCGTCACGCGTCGGCTCGCAGTACTTCTCAAGCAAACGATAGAGCGAACGGCGATTGATACCGAGTACCCGTGCAGCCCGAGCCTTGTTGCCATTCTGCTGTTTGAGAATCGCTAACACGTGCGCTCGATTAAGTGAATCCAAGTCTGTTGTCCCTCCTACCACCGGTGTCGGACGGCAACCCTCTTTAAGCAACTCGGGCGGTAAGTCATCAATCGTAATGACACCCGACGCATCGGCTAGCACTTTTGCTCTTTCAAGCGCATTCAAAAGTTGCCGGACATTCCCCGGCCAATCGTAGTCCTCAAACAGCTCCATTACATCGTCAGCCAGTCGCCACTGCTTGCAGAGAAAATGCTTGCACAAAATTGGAACGTCACCCTCTCGATCTCGTAAGGCCGGAAGCTTAATGCTGAGTACGTTGACGCGATAATAAAGATCCTCGCGGAAACGCCCGGCTGCTACTTCCTCACCCAAGTCCTTATTCGTTGCGGCAATCAATCGTACAGACACACGCCGTTCTTTGACCGACCCCACCCGACGAATGACTCCATCTTCGAGCACTCGCAATAGTTTCGCTTGCAGCGCCCCTGCCAGTTCACCGAACTCATCGATAAATAATGTGCCACCGTCGGCCAACTCAAACAAACCTAGTTTCGAAGCGATCGCGCCAGTGAAAGCACCTTTCTCATGACCAAACAATTCGCTTTCGAGCAAACTCTCTGGCAACGCAGCACAGTTAATGACGACCATCGGCTTATCAGCCAATTTGCTCGCCGCATGAATACCGCGTGCCACCAGTTCTTTACCCGTTCCGCTTTCGCCTTCAATCAGCACCGGCTTGTCGCTCGGCGCGATCCGCTCTATCAAGTGAAGAACCTTCTTTACCGCGGGTGATTCACCAATGATCGTGGCTGTCGAGCGTTGTCGTTCGATCACTTGACGCAACTGCGAATTCTCACGCAACAACTTGGCGGTCAAAGAGGCCTTATAGATTAAACGATCCAAATCCGCCAATCGAATCGGTTTCGTGACGTAATCGACTGCCCCCGCCTTCATCGATGCGACCGCAGTCGGAATGGTTGCCCCACCAGTCAACATAATGACTTGAACCGATGTGTCACCTTCCCGAAATTTTTCCAGCAACTGAACGCCATCCATCTCGGGCATATGTACGTCGACCACCGCCACGTCGAACTGCTGATTCTGAGCAGCCAACAACGCAGCCGGACCACTCTCGACCGCCACAACTCGATACCCACGCTTGGAGAAGTATTGAAATGCCGATTCACGAAAATCATTTTCGTCATCGACCAACAACAAATCTATATCCGTCAACTCATGACTCATCTTCGTTTCCTTATCCCGCGGATTTCCTCGGGCACCTTACCTTCAATTTCCACCCACCGCTGGAACGCAACTGCTGTACCGAACAACACCGAGATAAAAATCACACCGCGATCACAACGGATAAATTGCAGCTCAGCCCCAGAGATATCTCGTTCGTATCAATTTTTCTTCCATTTCACGACTCAAAGGTAGATAAAGGGTGAACGCGATCAGGGGCCAGTGGTGTGCTGAACGGAACTCCCGGGAAATGCTAATTGTACATTGAACGCACATTTGCGAGCGTTTCCGCTCGCATACTCACTACCCCGCGCCACTTTGTTGAAAAGAAAAACAAAGTGCCGTTCGCATGTCCGAGAAGCTAACGACGCGCGTTACTTACATACGGCTTTTCCGCTATGCATTTGTTCGACGATTGTCCCGAACGTCTTCGGGATCGTGCGTCGGATCGCCCGTTGAAACCTCAGGCAAGGTCAGCACTGCCGTCGTCCCGGTCGGTTTCGAACGCAGTTCTAAACTACCGCCGTGTGCCTCAGCCAATCGCCGAGCAATTGGCAATCCGAGCCCCGTGCCACGCGAACGAGTCGAGAAGAAGGGCTCAAACACACGCTCAAGATGCTCATCGGAAATACCCGGACCTTCATCAATCACTTGCACTTGCAACGAGGGATGATCACCTTGCCAAGCCGCAGTGATGACGACTTGAACCGCTTTTCCAATCGGCGAAACGACCAACGCATTCTCGATCAAATTGCGCAGAATCTGCTCCACTGCGAACGCATCAGCCGTGATTTGTGGAGGCGATCCCTGCACAACCACTTGAATGCAATCGCTATCAACCTTCGCCGCTTGAATCACGTGTCGACATGTAGCTTCCGCAATTTCATTCATGTCACATTGACGCAAATCCAGCCTTACCGGCTTCGCGAACTGCAACACCTCTTCGTAAAGATGCAATAAATGATCGTTCGCTCGCTGGATGCGCCCCAGCAACAGCGATGCATCTGGACGATCTTCCAATTCCAAGGCTAACGTCTCTAGGGCTGCTTGACTTCGCTGGAAAGCATTGCGACTCTCATGCGCCAGTCCAGCCATCGTTTGTCCAATGGCCGCCAGTCGCTCTTGCTGCACACTACGCCGCTGAGCCTCAATGAGGTCCGTCAAGTCATGACCAACCAACAGTTGCACTCGTGACTTCGGCTGCTCCGTCGGATGCACCGTTGCGAGGATCGTGCGAGCGAACCAACGAATCGTCCGCTGACGCGAACTGTGATCAACCAGCCGCGTGATTACGGGTCCACAAGGATGCGGCGCACAAGTGCAATTCAGTAACTCGTACAGCTTGCCACAATCCTCTTCTGGAATTAGGTCATAAATCCTACGCACGTGGCTTGGCAAAGAATCCTGGCCGCATACCAGTTGCGAGATAAAAGTATTACCCCGCTCAATTTCACCCGCATCATTCACCAGTAAAACGACCGACTGCGTCGTTCCAATCACCGCTTCATTGAGGTCGCGCTCCCCACGCACATACTTGGCTACTGCCTCCGTGTGATACGCATCCTGAATCAACGCCAGATCAAGATCCATCAAACGCGAGATGGCTGAAGAAAGATCTTGGTACGCAACTAAGCTACCTCCCCAGACACGCGCCAACTCATTCAGCAATCGATCACGCATCCGGCACATCGCCGTCGCTGTCCAAACCTGGGGCAAACCAATCTTCACATGCCGCCAGCCCACCAACCATCGATCTCGAACGAACTCCTGATCATATTTACCAACAAACAACTCCGACAGCCATCTCGCCAGCGTCAGCTTTAACCGTGCAACCTGCTGCTCGCCCCCGCGAATCGCCGATGAAGCTCCGGGCTGACTTAGGATGGTTTCATAGAAGTCATCGATCAACGACTGAACATGCGGTTGCACCAGAGGCCACGCCGCAACTGCAATCGCAATGTCTTCATCTGTCAGCGCTATGTAATCACGCAAAGCCAAATAGCGCTGCATCAGTTCGTGATCTGGTGGAATCGTCTCGGACTGGCCGGAGGGCAAATTCATACGATTAACTTATTTCGTGGCGGCGACCGTAACGTCATCCGCCGGCTCAGGTGGGCTCTCAAGAGATCGAACGTAGTTGACTAAATGCCAAATGTCTTCCGACGGAATGGCAGCAGCCGGCATCGGCGTCCCGTCAATACCTTCCGCAATGCGTCGATAAATTCTCTCCGGTTCACTACCACCTCTAAAAAGCCCTAAGCGGAAATCTCTCGCTAAGATTCGCCGCGGCGGCAATGCACCTCGCGCTACCAACGGAATTTGTGATGCTTCATCAGTCGGCTCGATGCCAATCCGCATCGTCCATTCCTTCGTCCAGTCGTCGTAGTCCACGTTCACCCCATCACCGTAGCCTTCTTTGCCATGACACTTGCCGCAAGCGGCCATCTCGGAGCGAAACACTTCATGACCACGCTCGATGGACTTCTTTAATAACGAATCGTCGGACGCCTGCTTGGCAGCCAACACCTCAGCCCGCGTCTGCGGAACCGGTATTTCAGCCGGCGGCTCCGGAACGTCTTTCACACGATCCACCGCTTCCAACCAACTGTCACCAATGTCCACCAAAGTTGCTTCCACATTCTCTAGCTGCTCTTTGAACTTCTCAGCGTCCGTCGATTCTAATTTCACGTCGAATAGACTTTCGCCCGACTCAAAGTCAATGTCTTCCGCTTGTCGCAATAAGTTCCGCTCCAACTCGCCGCGGATCGAGAGATAGATTACGTAGTCCGTCAGCAATTTGACGTCGTCGTCTTTCAGCTCTGGAATCGCCTTCATCGATGTTCCATCAATCCCGTGGCGAATGACATATTCCAAGTCCTCGCGAAGTGGCTTTACACTCCGCGGCGTACTCTTAAATTTGAACTTGCCCGCACGGTAATCGCGAGGGTAAGGATCCAACAATGCAGCCGTCGTACCTCGTCCATTGCCCACCAATCCATGACAAGTCGCACAATGCTTTTCATAAAGGCCCACACTGCCGTCAACATGCCCCGCCGCTTCCACACGATCCAAACTGATCAACTCGGCGTAGTCTTCAGATTTAAGTAGCTCATGCAACTGCGGAGCCACGGGAGTTCCAAACATTCGATTCAACGCATCTTGCGTTTGACTGAGCGCCGTCTTCATCGGGTAACCCGACGAGATCTCGATGCTCTTCGCAAATACCATATTCGGCTCGAACTCAATCGGACGCTGCTCCTTGCAGCCGCAAAACACAGCGCAAACGGCCAGCATTCCAAACGC
>JANPLP010000016.1:0-3027 GCA_031426595.1 Planctomycetia bacterium
CGGGGAAGCAGGCATTCCCGGCGCACCTAAAGGGGTCCTTGAGGGCAACTTCAATTTCAACATCTCCAAGGACGGTAACGTCACTCTTCTAAACCAAGGCTCGTCAGCTACGACGCTTCCGTCCTGGGGCATCTACGGCTATGGTCAAAACGGCGGCAGTTGGTTTGGAAACTTGTTTGGTGGTAATACCTATGCTCAGCCCGGTATCTCACAACCGGGCAATCTCGTCTTACCTCCGGGTGGTTCGTGGGGAAACTGGAATCCGCAAGGATCCGTGTTCAATGGTCAACCGGCTTATCCGCAAGTGTTGCGTTTGTTCCAAGGCCCTCGGTTCCGCCATGCTTGGATCTATGGAAGCGATGATACAGACGCGTTGCAGATCAATGACAGTGACATCGCGTTAGCCTTTGCGATTCCAAATTTTTTATATTCAACACAACCGATTTACTTGCTGCCTTCCTTCTCGGTGCACAATTGGGAAGGCCCTCGCGATGTGGCTGCAGACTTGCCCCCAATCGCTTACTCCGCGTTCCTCGATGCGGGCTGGCAATCCGATCCCGCTCGAATCATGGGTGCTGAACTTGGATTGCGAGTAGGTTGGTTCAGCGACTTCGAAGCCAACACTTCAGACAGTTTAAGAATTATGGGCCGCGCGCTCGGCCGAGTTCGTTTGACACCAGCCGCCACGTTGAAACTCGGTGGGATCTACCTCGATCGCAACAAAGTGAAGTTCCTTCCAGCGGGTGGTATTCTATGGCAACCGAACCCTGAGACACGCTTTGATCTCTTTTTTCCGGAACCCAAGCTGGCGCACTACTTAGCAACAGTCGGCACAATGGATACTTGGTGGTATGTAGGCGGCTATTATGGCGGCGGCTCCTGGACCGTAAAGCGAACTTCAGGCGCGAAGGAATCCGTCGATATCAACGATCTGCGATTGGTTCTTGGCCTCGAGTGGGGACGCAATGAACAGATGCGTGATGGCCGTCGCGTCGGCTTTCTCGAAGCCGGTTATGTGTTCCAGCGCGAATTGCTCTTCAAAGAATCACCCGCCGACAATATCGACTTGCAGGACAGCTTGATGGTGCGTGCAGGTATCGGCTACTAAGTAGATGTATGAGAATGATGCGGGAAACGAACAGCCGCGCGGAGTGTGCTGGCCGTTGCTTTACGAAGCGAAGCTACTGACAATAGTTCTGCATACGAAATCAACGACCCGTTGTCGCCCGCCTCCCCTTCATCTCACCTTTGCTAGAGAGCCAGCCATGAAATCACCAGCCTTCAGTTTGCTTGTCGCAGTATTCTTTCTAGTGACTTTTACTTCCAATGCGCGCTCACAAATCGTCAAGAAGAATATCCCTTATTCGGAATTACAGCATGAACGGCACGTGCTTGATGTGTTCGCGCCCAAGGATGCAAAGAACTTGCCCGTGGTGTTCTGGATTCACGGCGGTGGTTGGCAAGTTGGAGATAAATCGGAAGTGCAGCTTAAACCACAAGCCTTCGTCGATAAGGGATTCGTGTTCGTGTCGACCAACTACCGCTTGCTCCCGAACGTCGACATGGGAACGATCATTCGAGATGTAGCCCAATCGATGAGTTGGGTGCATAAACACATTGCCGAGTATGGCGGTGATCCCACACGCATTTTTGTGATGGGGCATTCCGCCGGAGCGCAACTAGCCGCCATCGTTTGCACCGACGACCGCTACCTTAAAGAAGTTGGCGTCCCATTCTCAGTGCTGAAAGGGTGTGTACCGGTCGACGGCGATACCTACGATGTACCAGCGATCATCACCACGGCTGAAACACGTCGCCGCGTGCATGGCCAACCACAAGCCAAGTTCGGGCACCGCGAAAAATTTGGAAACGATCCAGCTAAGCATATCGACTATTCAGCCGTAACGCATATCGCCAAAGATAAAGGGATTCCTCCTTTCCTCATTCTGTACGTCAGCAGCCATCCGGACACGAGTGCACAAGCTGAGCGACTTGCCTCGTCACTTTTAGCGGCAGAAGTTCCGGCGAAGCTGCACGGCGCTAAAGACAGCACCCATTCGAAGGTGAACGAAGATATCGGATTGGCCGCTGATCCCGGGACCATCGCGATTTTCGAATTCATTTCTAAAGCTCTTTGAAGTCCCCCGGCAAGTCGACGCTGTACCAGGAATTTTACTCCCTGCAGACCGCAATTCAGTTTGCGGCCGTCCTCGATTTTCGCCTAACGGACAATAACCATAGCGAAAGAAACTCCGCGATCAACATTCCGCGAACACGATACGATCCGCGGAATCGGAACTGCAGCTTCGAGACATCACGTGCAATCAAAAGACCTCTTCGAAATCCTCGTGCGAGAAAATTCGCGCATGCTGACCACCTACCTGCGAGCCGCTGGTTGTGACGATGCAACGCTGGATGACGTTTGGCAGGAAACGATGATTGTGGCCTGGCGAAGGCTCGAGGACTTCGATCGCTCGTTGCCCTTCGGGCCCTGGCTTCGTGGAATCGCAGCCCGAGTTTTGATGGCCAATCGTCGCGCGGCGTCGCGAGTGTTGCTAACCGATGACGAGGAAGCCCTCGAGTATTTAAGCTACCAGTACGAACGGGTAAATCAGCTCAGCGGTGACACGCTTCATGAGAAACTCGACGCACTTCGCGATTGTGTTTCCAGGTTAAATGTGTCGGATCGCGAGTGCATCGAGTTGCGTTTTCGCGAGGATCTAATGCCGGCCGCGATGAGCCAGCGGATCGGAATTGCCCTCGAAACGGTCAAGAAACGGCTTTACCGCGCCAAACAGCAATTGCAGATATGCCTCGAACGCAAGCTCCAAACCAACGTTCCGTAACCAACCGTACAGAGTGATTGAGATAGGGTGAGCCGCGATGGTTTTGAAACCGGAACGCAAACAGGAGCTCGATGAAGCGTTGCTCGAAGCGTTGTTGCGGGAGTCATTCATGACGATCCCTCATGACGCGCCACGCATCAATCGCGTGCTCGTGAGGCTCGATGAACCAGTCCCCAAGTCG
>JANPLP010000017.1:0-7404 GCA_031426595.1 Planctomycetia bacterium
CCCAGGCGAGCAGGAAGCTGATTCATGCAATCCACTTCCAGATCTTCCAACTTTTCAACTTTCGGGACGCAGCAAATGAGCATCGAAACTGTAGCAGACTTAAACTCAGACACCATTGATGGACTTCAAGATTTAATACAGATCAATCTGGATTCAGCCAAGGGATTCGTTGAGGCGGCAAGACGCGTTGAGAGCGAAAGCCTCAAAGTCCTGTTCACGGAAATGGCCCGTGTGCGCGAAAGCAATGCAACAGAGTTGCAAACGTATGTCGAACGCAACGGAGAGCATGCGTGCCAAGATGGCTCGTTGGCCGCAGCCTTCCATCGAGTGTGGTTGGATTTCCGAGGGCGACTCGCAGGCGGCGACGCATTGGTGATTCTTACTGAAGCCGAACGCGGTGAAGATCATATCAAGGCGGTCTACGAAGATGTGCTTGTTCGGACAGCAGGCAGCGCGCTGAACAATGTGCTAACCCGCCAGTACTCAAACGTTAAGACTGGACACCACAAAGTCCGCGATCTGCGTGATGGCTACAAGTAATTCTTAAGTTTCAGGTCGAGCGGTGGACGTGGCGCGATTTTTGCTTTTATTCTTCCTATCGCGTCTGCGAATACAACTGACCGGATTCAAGTTCACAGTTTAAAGGAAACTCATAATGGAAAGCCTAGCCGACCTGTTCTACGAAGAGATGCGCGATGTACTTAGCGCTGAACGACAATTGCTCAAGGCATTGCCAAAAATGGTAAAGAAAGCGAACAGCGAAGAGCTTCGAGCCGCATTTGAGAAGCACCTTGGCGAAACTGAGGTGCAGGCCGAGCGCGTCGAGCAAGCTTTCGAAGAGACCGGTAAAGCGGCTCGCGCAAAGACTTGCGAAGCTATGAAGGGGCTCATTGCAGAAGCCGAATCGATGATGAAAGAGAAGAGCTCACCGGAGGTCATGGATGCTGCTCTAATTGCGTGTGCGCAAAAAGTTGAGCACTACGAAATCGCGACGTATGGCACGCTATGCACTTGGGCTGAAGCGCTTGGCTATACCAACGCATTGCAGCTTCTAAAGCAGAACATCGACGAGGAAGAGCAAACCGATCAAGCCCTTACTCAGCTCTCGAAGACCATCAATCGCGTAGCAAACGCCTAGCAGCTAACTCGTACCTAAGTCGGAAGCGTCGGTTGTTGGCTTGGTTCGAACCTGCACCTGTTGAGGATTACGACAATGAGAACCATTCACCGCCTACGACGAGGCAAAATTAAGTATGCGATGTTAGGACTGTTGTTCGGTTTGCCACTGCCGATCATTTTGATACTTCTGTTCTTTCGTGGGTGCGATTTCTAACCTCAGCGTAAACGCTCTTGATGCTACCTAAGAAAAAAACCGCGCCTCTTGAATCACTTCGAAGTGAACGAGAGGTCGTGGTTTTTTCAGCATTGCAACCAGTAATCCAACTAGTCATCACGGCGCTGTTTTGGACTTCTTCTCCGCGCGATAGCGAATTGCCATCCCACCGTTGAGATTTCTGACACTTTTGAAATCTTGTCCTTGTAACCAGCAGGCTGCTACGTGGGCGCGCTTTCCCGAGTGACAAACGGTTATGGTTGGTAAACGCGGATCCAGTTCCTTCCAACGCTCAACAAGTTCGTCCACCGGAATTCGGATAGCTCCTTCCAGTGGCATTTTTTCGATCTCGTCCGAATTGCGAACATCGACCACTTGGTATCCCTCCAGCGCCGCGTCGAACTCCTGCAACTGCGGCTGCGCCCCCAGATCGTTCTCCGCAACAAATGCGGCCATATGAATGGGATCTTTCGCCGAACCGTATGGAGGCGCGTAAGCCAGATCGAGCTTACTCAGGTCATTCACGCTCCCCCCAAAGTGCAGCACCGTAGCCGCAACATCGATTCGCTTATCGCAACCGGATCCGCCGACCGCTTGCGCCCCGAGTAACTTCCCGTCTGCTGGTTTGTAGACCAGCTTCAGAGTCATGTTTTGTGCGCCTGGAAAGTAACTGGCATGATGAGCCGCTTGGATCGTAGCCGCGCGATGCTCGATTCCAGATCGCTTACACGTCTGCTCGTTTACTCCGGTGCAAGCAGCAGTTAAGTCAAAGACGCGCACGATACACGTTCCGAAGACCGAACCCATGGTAGGCGAATTTCCACAGGCAGCATGTGTTCCCGCGATACGTCCTGCTCGGTTAGCGGGCGCGGCGAGCGGAATTCGCATAGGTTTGTCGAGCACGCCGTGGTGATACTCCACCATATCGCCAACAGCATAAATGTTGACATCATTAGTCTGCATAAACTCATTAACAGTCACACCACCGGTCGAACCAAGAGTTAGACCCGCTTCTATCGCTAATTGAGTTCGTGGGAATACTCCTGCCCCAACGATCACCAAGTCAGTCGGGATCAAAGTTCCATCGCCGAGATTCACCCCCTTTGCAGTCCCGTCAACATAAGTCAACGATTCAACGGCCGCATCGAGGTGCAACTTCACGCCATGCTTGTGAAGCTCATCTTCGATCATCTTAGCCAACTCGTAATCAAGTGGTTTGAGGACTTGGGAACCGCGCTCAACCAAAGACACTTCAATACCGCGGTTCACCAATTGTTCGACAACTTCCAACCCCACAAAGCCCGCTCCTACTACCGTGGCCCGCTTGACCTCCTGTGTCCCCATGACTGCTAGAATGCGATCCATATCGTCGAGCGTCCAGAGGTGGAACACATTCTTCGAGTTTGGCTGGAAGAAGGCTGGTCGAATCGGCTCTGAACCAGTTGAAAGAATCAAGCGATCGTAAGGGAGCTCAAACAGATCGCCAGTCGAGGTTTTGCCTGTGACGACCCGCTTGAATCGGTCAATGTGTTGTACTTCGTGCTGAGTGCGCACGTGAATACGAAACCGTTTCCAAAAGAGCTCCGCGGTCGCGACTAACAACTTACTTCGCTGTTCGATTTCGCCCCCGAGGTGGTAAGGTAGTCCGCAGTTGGCGAACGAAACCGCTGGCCCTTTTTCCAGGATAGTAATTTCCGCCTGCGCGTTGACACGACGGGCGCGCGCGGCTGCAGTCGCTCCTCCGGCTACTCCGCCAACAATCACTATTCGCAGTTTCTCTTGGTCATGCCGCATCGTTGTTGCTTTCTACATGCATGTATTGCGCGACTTCGTAAGCCGACATTCTACAGAAGCTGCGATCCGCAGAAAGATCGAAGTTGGCAACGTGCGATAGTGCACAGTTTTTCGGGGGCCTGCGACCGCAGCCAAAAAAAGTACTTCGCGAGTTAACCGAGCGACCAGCAAATAATTCCTGCCCGGTCGCCTGGGTTTTCACTTAACCCTTGCCATCAGCGCGTAAGCTACTCTTTCGGCAACAAGTCTTCCACAAGATGCACTGATTCAAGCGGCAGGTGAACGATGATTCTTTTCATGGAATCCATCGCTCGCTGCTTGGTCTTGGGGTTATCTAATAAGCGTTGAGTCAGTTCGCTGTACCAACCATCGCAGAATGCCTCCAGTCCGCCAAATAGATGCATTGCTGATTGGTCAACTCCTGCAATCCCTTTTAACTTGGCTTCGTCGAGGTACTTAGCAACACGTTCCAAGTCCTTCGTAAAGTGCTCGCAGAACTCCTCCGGCCGCGAATCATGCAATCCTTTGACTAGTTTCTTGATCTCGTCGCATTTTTCGCTCACTGCAAGTTCCAGGTCGACCGCTGGAAAAGCGGTGAACGGAATCGCTTCATACCCCAATTTGTCAGCAGCGACCAGCAGCAACCCGAGCGAAATCACTTTGATCGATTCGCCGCGTTGTTGCTGAACCTGGACGAGCGATCGCAGTGAGTCGGTAACCGCTTTCTCTTGAGTTGCATCATGGCCGAGATACCGCGCGACAACCAACCTGGTATAAAGCAATTTGTTCAGGTCTTCGAAAGGGAGTTCATGATGCAATTTGTCGAGTGCCTGGCTACAAGCTCGATCAAGTTGGCTGATAGCTTCCTTGGAAATTTCAGTCTGCAGAAATTCGCTCATTTTATTTGAATGCTTAACTTCCTCGCCCGTTAGTTCCACACGACCTCTAACCAGCCGTTTCTCGAGAGGCGTGTGTTTGTTTAAAGCGGATAGCAAAGGTGCAATCACTTCTATTTTCGATGCGATAAAACTAGTTTTGGCGATATTATTTGCGTACGCGATGAGTAGGTTGGAAGGATACTTTTCAAGCAACGTCTGCATGGCCTCAAGATTGTGCCTACCGTCCCAATCTAGATCACGTTCGCTAAGCAGTTTCGCTATGTCGGGGAACGACACCTCATTGGACTTTGGCCCGTAGGGACGATCTTTACTGAGGAGAAGATCGCAAGACTCCTGCACACGTTGTTTCGGCACGCCGAGCGTGGCGAAGATGTACAGCGTGAAACTGTCTTTTTGCAATGTGTTCAGATCCGTTGAGCCTTGTGTTTCTCTAGCCATCCGGAGCGCCACCAGTCGCAATTGCTCTTCCAGATCTTCGTTGGCAAATATGCACGCGGGATCTTTACTTTTCCAAGCCTTTGTGAGCGCTCTTGCGACGGTGATCGAATCGATGGTGGTCGTCGGTAACAGTTCCGAAGCGATCTTTCGGCGAGCGTCTCGATTGACGGAATCCAGTAAGCCTCCCCCGCCGAAACCCATACCACCGCTCGACGGACTTTGTACACGTTCCAACTGAGCCACAATTGCGGCGGCAGTTTCTTGCGGGTACTCTTTTGCAAAACGCGCCAAGGCTTCAGTAAGTTGATCTTCAAGATCGGCAGTCGTGGGCTCTAGCAACCCGAGCGCGACGGACTTGCCGGGAAAACGGTCCAACGTCCGGCTGATTATCAGTGCAGTCCACGGATCCAGCGGACTGCGGCCCAGGTTGACACCGCGCGGATCGGGGCCGCTCATTCCCATGCCGCTTATCGTCGCAAAGCTCTCTTTTTTCTCGATTACCTCGTCGCCCGCGGCTACCAATCCTTTGGCCCAAGCTACAACCTGCGGTTCGTCAGCCAACTTTACACCGACCGAATTAAGCAAATGTATCCTTTGGTGTAACATATAAGGCTTGACGATAGCGAATCGCCGGCTGGTCATTCCATCGATGCGTTTCGCCATCGCCGCTTCCAAACGCTGCACTTTCGTGCGACCGCTTTCATTGGCAACGAGTTCCGCTAGATAGTCGTCAAGTAGATGATTTGTGGTCGTTCCGTAGTTAGTGGTCGTTCCGTAGTTACTTGTCCCCTGCTGAAAATATGCGAGCAGCACAGTGCAGGCCAGCGCGCTCAACTCGTTCCCCTCCTCGAACTCTTCGACAATCGCGGTCAATCCCGGTTCAGGGAAGAACGCGACAAAGCTGTCCGTTAACTCCGTCATGAACCAGCCCGATTGATCGTCCGTGATTCCCGAGGACGGTCTGCCAGACATGCTTATTCCGCCCAGTTGTCGCGCGGGGAGCAGGCATTTCTTAGCAGCATTCGCTTTCTGCTCGTCAGTCTCAGCAAGCAACTTCACCGCTTGCATCGCTTGACTGATCATGGCGACATCCTTCTCATTCTCAAGAACGTTCATCCAGTGCGCAAACGATTTACCTTGATAAGAGCTGCCGCTCTCGACGGACTTTGCTTCCGCTAAGCCTAGTAGTTGACGTCGGATTTTTATAACCTGCTTGTCGCCGCGCATCAGAGCGACTTGCGGTTCGCTGATCTCTAAGCCGTCGCTTTCAACGCCGGTCAGTTCGACGATGTACTTGCCACTTTGCAATTGCAGCGATTTGCTACCCTGCTCGACGCGGAGCGACTCGATCACTTTCTCACCTTGAGTCACGTTGACCGAAACGCCGGGCTCGTCCGACTCGATAACCAGCGTCCCTTTGTCCGTCGTCACCGTAATCAAGATGCCTGCGAAGAAGGCCAGTGGCAATAACGCAGCAGCAATCCATGTGGGCCATCGCGAATTTGAACGACCGGATCCATCTTTCGACGCGGCTCCAAGCAACAGCCCATTGGGTTGCAGTTGACTGCTAAGTTGTTCGGTCTCATTGTCAGGCGCATTCAGCGCCGCGCGAATCAATGCTGGGGGTGCCGCTTCATCGCAGAACGGCTCGAGCAACCTCGCCACTTCTTCCGCCGATTGCGGGCGACGCTGCGGATGGTGACTGAGCATGCGATCAACGAGTTCGCAGAGAGCATGCGGCATGTCTGGCTTCAACGACTTGAGCGTCGGGGGCTCTGTGGTACTGATGGCTTGAATAGTCTGTGCGAGATTCGAAGCGGAACCGAACGGAGCGCGGCCGATGAGCATCCGGAAAAGTGTTGCACCAAGGCTGTAGATGTCGGCTCGCCAATCTACGCCGCTCGCATCGACCAGTTGCTCGCGAGCCATATAGGGTACCGTGCCCATCAAGTGGCCAACGGTTGTTAAGCGTTCGTCGGAGGCGAGCGGCGAATCGCCGGAAAGAACCAAGCCGAGGTCGAGCAGTTTTACGGTGCCGCTTCGAGTGAGAAACAGATTCGAGGGTTTGATATCGCGATGCGTCATCCCGAGCGAATGAATTGCACCCAGTCCCAGAGCCGCTTGCCGAATCAGTTCGCAGGCGGTTGGCAGAGGGATATCGCCCACGCGTCGGCAGACTTTGCTGAGGTCCGCACCATCGAGATACTCCATCACCAAGTAGTGCCATCCGCCATCGTCGCCCGCATCGATGGCTCGCACCACATGCGGGTGTTCGAGCGACGCGATGGAAGTCATTTCGCGATTGAATCGGTCGAGCCAACCGGAATGCAGCAGTTTTTCGCGCGGCAGCAACTTGATCGCGGTCAGTCGCTTCAGTCGCTGATGTTCAGCCAAGTAAACAGAACCCATTCCGCCGGAACCTAACCACTTCAATAACCGATACGGTCCCAGCGATTCGATCGGCAAGTTGGCAGTGGGGCGCTGCACTGGATTGAGCGCGGGCTGCAGCAACATTTTTCCAACGACGGCTTGGCATTCCGGTTCATGATCGAAAGGTTCGGAATCTGTTGCGCCAAGTACGCGAGGAACCCATGCATTCGACGCTTTGCGGCCTGCCTCTTCAGCCGCTTGAGAGCACCGGTCGCACGATTCGACGTGTTCTAGCGCGTGCGCGAAACGCTCCGGCGGAAGCCGCCCGGCGAGCAGTTCCACGAGCGCGTCACTTTCCAAGCATTGTTCTCGATTAGCGATCATGTTCATAGCCTTTTAATATAGGATTTTCTGTGGGCTGCGTGGACTCGCACTGCTTTAGATAAGGGCTTATCGGAAACGTTGGACACCAGGCGATTCGACCGGGCAGTTTGAGCTGCCGCCACTGGACTTGCTTCTATGACTAGCGCAGCGTTACAGCTTAATTTTGGGGTGGCACGCCCTGAGGCT
>JANPLP010000018.1:0-2784 GCA_031426595.1 Planctomycetia bacterium
TCCCGCTGCAATCGCGTTGTTGCTCCGTGGCTCGACGCGGACATTATAAGGCGGATCCGAATTGATCAGATGGATCTCAGCGCCGTTCAGCAATCGATCCAGTTCTTCCGGTTTACTGCTATCCCCACACAACAATCGATGGTTCCCCAAGATCCACAGATCACCGGGCTTCGTCACCGCTTCATCCGGTGGCGCCGGTAGCTCATCTGGATCACACAGCCCTTCAGCGACCTCGGTCCCCATCCACTTCTGCAACTCGTCCGGCTCGAACCCAAGCAGACCGAGGTCGTAGTTCATCGCCTTTAGATCGGCGAGCTCGATGGGGAGCAGCTGCTTATCCCACTCCGCAATCGTCGCAGTCTGGTTGTCCGCGATGCGGTACGCCTTGATCTGCTCGGGCGAGAGCTCGGTCGCGACATGCACCGGGACTTCGGTGTAGCCGAGCAGGTCCGCTGCCTTCAACCGCGTGTGGCCAACGATGACCACACCGTCGGGATCAACGACGATGGGTTGTCGCCAGCCGAATTCCTTCAGCGAGGCCAGGACGGCCGCTACGGCACCATCATTGACGCGGGGATTGTTGGGGTAAGGCTTGACCCGGTTGATGGGCCAGAGATCGATTTGCATCGGAACGCACCGGTGGCACAAGTACTGTGCTGGTGGCTCCGAGATGCGGAGTGCGGCCCGGGTATCCCAGGCGGCGGATCGACGGACCAGAGAACGCGTCGATCGCTAGGATGATGGCATTATATCCGATCGACTTGATTTAGCCTAATCGGATTCGAACGCGTTTCGAGGCTTACCTCGGCAGTAGTTGAGTCTCAACGATTAGGCATTGCCCGTCGCCGAACTATTCGGATTTGGAAGTTGGTGGATCAGGAGGTGAGACCGTCTTGCCAGCATAGAAAATTGCATCGACTTTGTCGTCTCGATTGAAGTGAAACACTAAGTCTCCATCCACCGTCGGGTAGACCGATTTCGAATCTGCTCGCCTAACGGACGCAGGCTTCCCGAAGGCATCCTCGACTTGGCTCGGGGACTTTCCGAAGTACTCACGCAGCATGGCATGATCGTATTGGGCCGGTGCAGGAAGGCCACCGCAGCCAACGAGGATCGGCAGTAACGTCATTGATAATGCGAGTATTTTACTCATGGCTCAATTTCGATTTCCGGTCTGGCCCATCGGAGGTGACGGAGAAGCGTTTCATCTCGCGATTGTACTTCCGCCGGCGCATGAAAAACCCCAGCAAGGCAGGGCTGGGGTTGGCAAGTTCGGTTGATTAGGCTGCGAGTTTCTTCCGCCGTCGTGCTGCGACTAAGCCAGCGATGCCGAGAGTGCCCCAGATCACGCATGAAGCGGGCTCGGGGGTCGTGGCGGTTGGCATGTTCAAGGCAATGTCATCGACCAGAAAGAAATTCCCAAAACCCAAATTAAGTTGGTCAATCGCCCCTGCCTGCGGACCGTAGAATTCATAACTACCATTCAAACTGGTATTTACACTCCAGACCAAGGAGCCATTGTTGTACCCCTCAAGCACTCCGAAGAGAGCGTCGGCTCCACCTGACTCAGGCTGTGTAGCCCACGCCTTCGCCCACAATCCATCAAAGGTGAAATCAGCGCCGCCTGCGTCAGTCACAATCCCAATGCCGCCGTGGTTGTTGAGGAGCGCGAAATCGCCACTATGGGCCCCATAGTTCCAACTAGATCCTACTAGATCCCACCAATCCAAGGTTGCTGAGAAGTTGAAGCCCTGGTACGTCGGCATGTTTCCAGCGGAACCCTGGATGCTACCCCCGGGAATGTCTTCAAAGGTGAGAATCGAGGCATTTGCCGAAGCGGCGAGCACAAGCAGGATTACGCTTGCAATAGCCAGTTGAACAATTCGCATTGAAACGACCCCGGCTGAATAGGTGCACAACGGCAGGTACGTTATATCCGCCGCAGGGTGCCAAAAACTGACACCCCAACTTGGCGTAACCATGCCAAACGAACACCCGGCGCAGTTCGCTTACGGGGCTTTGGGATACCCGCGCGGCGTCACCCGAACATAACCCCAGCCGGTCGGCTTGATCGCTTCGGTCAGATCGTGCGCACCGCCCAGCACGAGCCAGGACGATTTGCCATGCTTCACGATCCGTCGCACAAGGGCAGTTTCGCGGGCCTTGTTTGCAGCATCGCCCAGTTTGTCGCCTCGTGCCGCTTCATGCTCGGCACCTTCGGCTGGCAGAATCTTGATCGGCTTGCCATTCAACAGCAACTCGGCTGCAGCATTCAGCCGTAGCAAGGTGCGCTCGTGGTCGGCATCTTCGAGCCCTTCGCTTCGCAATGCTTTGTGAAATGCGGTTAGCGATTTGATTTCCGCGGCGACGATTGCTTGATTGCGGTCGGTCAAACCTTCCTGAAACACTTCGGGCACGTCTGCCAGGATGAGCAACTTCGACTTGCGGACCGCGGCAGCCGCCTGCAGTACCTTCGCATACTCGGCTTCGAGCTTGTCGCCTTCGAGCCCTTCGGCTTTCGCCAGGTCCGCCTTGTTGACGTAATGCCAGTCGAGCACGTGAACGATGAACGGTTCGCCAGCGATCACGCGGTCTGCTTTGGCAACGCCAGGGTTCTTGGCGATGGCGTCAACGTCGATGGCCAGCATCAGCAGTAGGGAAAGGATTTGCATGCCCACGAGTTTACCTGCCTGACTTGCACGACTACCAGCCACTCTAGCGGGGCTTTTTCGTGCGCGGCTACTATTTCGGGCGTTTGAAGATAATCGTTTTGCTGAAGCCTGA
>JANPLP010000019.1:0-1584 GCA_031426595.1 Planctomycetia bacterium
CGACGATCGCAACCGTCACTAAATCCTCCGATAGCATCGCCGCCAGAGTCAGGAACTTCACTCACGAAAATAGTGTTGGACAACCCGTCGGTCACATCCGCGAACCGAGTGCGACTACGAACGTAGAAGATGCCGTTCCCATTCATGCAGCCCCAAGGCTTGGTCAGCATGTCTGTTAGCGTCGCGATGCCGGTGCAAATACAGTTATCGTTGCCATTACCGATCCGTGTCCCCATGTTGCCGTTGTAGTTGGACGTCTGATAGCCGTTCTTTTGACTACCCGTCCGCACATCAGGCTGCGATGGACACCAGAAAACTGGAAGGGTCGTCGGGCGGACAACTAGGGGTTTGCCACTGTTTTGACTTCCGAGTTCGTTTCCCATGCCGTCAGGACCTTGGATCGCTTGGTAGAGCGTGGTCTGTTCAATGAAAGGCAGGATGCTGGCATGCCAAGTCCAACCGTGTCCATTAAAATTAGTCCCCGCTGCATTAGGAATTCCATTGCTGCCGGCGGGCAATGATGAAAATGTCGAAGCATAATTGTGCATTGCCAGTCCAATCTGCTTCAGATTGTTGGAACACTGCATTCGCCTCGCCGCTTCTCGAGCCGCTTGAACCGCCGGAAGTAACAGACCGACGAGAATGCCAATGATGGCGATAACGACAAGCAGTTCAACAAGCGTGAACCCTCGACGTGAAGTGATTGCTTTAGACATCCAAAACACCTTTTCAGGTAATAGTAAAACCGCCTACTCTGCCGGCAACAGTAAGTGAAAGCGCTCGTGGAGTTTCGCAAGGACGGAGTCAATTAAGGTGCGACCGACCGTTCGAATCCATTGCTCGAGCGGCCTTCGTCAGCCGCATTTATTTCTTCACAAAAATCTACGAAATGTGAAGAAACTTGTCGATCCAAACGAGTCTGTTTAACACGATCTTCACATTGACATCGGCAAAAATACGACCGCTATTTCCAAAGAACCGATTGAAACAGTGCATTGGGTTGAGCGATTCACGCAATGGTGGCACTTCTGCACACGCAACCTTCCGAGCTGATCGCGACCTGCAGACTGAGCGAAGCCAGTGTTACTCTCCGAGGCGCTCGGTCGCCATTGAAAACAGGATACTTTTCACTGTTTCAGTTCCTAGGTCTTTGATTTGTTCGTTGAAAGCAAACGACAAAACAAGCGGAGCAATTGGAGTCTTGGGGCGCGCCGAGACTATTTGTTATTCGGGTAACGCAAACGCTACGAGCGTTCCGCCGCGGGGTCGACCACTCTTGCCGCCTCCAGCAGAAATGACCACATATTGTCGGCCGCCGACCATGTAAGTGCTTGGACTAGCGTTACCGCCAAAAGGGAGCTTGGCTTTCCAAGCCAGCTTGCCTGTCCGCTTGTCGAAAGCGCGGAACGTCTCGTCTGCCGTCGCTCCGATGAAGATCAAGCCACCGGAGGTAACAAGTGGGCCGCCATAGTTCTCAGTGCCCGTCGGCGGGATTCCGCGAGCCGTCAGTTCTGGGTATTCGCCCAACGTTACTTTCCATTTGATCTCACCTGTGTTGAGATCCACTGCGTTCAATGTGCCCCA
>JANPLP010000020.1:0-4066 GCA_031426595.1 Planctomycetia bacterium
GAGATAAGGATGCCCACAAAGTTAGCTTGATTCATGGTAGCGATCATGCGACCCTTGAGATTGGAGGGTGGGCGATCTTGCAAAAAGACTTGCAGTGGTATGGCGTAGAGCCCGGCTGAAACACCCATCACCAATAGAGCCAACGCGCTTCCCCAGAAACCAATGAGGTGTTTTCCGCCCGGTGTCCAACAACCAAGTGCAATCAATGCTCCGAGGATGCCCCACAATCCGATGCTCACCAAGCGGTCACCATGTCCGCCTCGCGACAGAGCACTCGCCATCACCGCGCCAATCATAATCCCAAGGCCGATGGAAGCCGTGAGAATACTTGTCTTCATTGCGTCGACGGCCAATAGACTCAACCCGAGTCGATTAACGGTGGGAACGGCGATACCTGACACTAACCAAAATACGCAAGAGACCAGTAGCGCCCCCAGTAAGACGCGGTCTTTCCGAAGCATCTCGTAAACATCCCGGCTGACAATCCAGCAATCCGCCGTCAGTTTAATATCCGGCTGGGCCGCTGGAACTTTGCGGACCAACAGCGAAGTCACAGTACCAAGAACAGCGATCCCCACGCACGCAAGCATCCCCATCCAAAGTTTACTGGTCGACCCATCTGCTTCACTCAAGAGGACCTTCAGTCCGCCCGCACAGACTGTCCCAAAGATGATTGCAAGAAAAGTCGTCATCAGGATCAAGCCATTTGCGCGTGGCAGGTCACGCACGGGGAACAGCTCCGGAAGGATGCCATACTTGCCGGGCCCAAAGAACGTACTGTGAATCCCCATCATGAACAGAACAGTCCACGTACCCATAAAACCAAATGTGTCGTAGTACAAAAATGCAATCAGCCCAAGCAGCATGATCATGATTTCAGCGAATTTGCAACTGACGATGATCGGTGTTTTACTGAATCGATCGGAGAGCCAACCTGCGAGTCCGCTAAGGAGCACGAATGGCAACGAAAAAACGAATGTCGCCCAGCCTTGAGTGTCCGCGCCCGGTTCCGCTGCTGCAGCAACGCCTGCTGCGGCAACGGGGATCGCAAGCAGCAACATCAACTGCTTATACAAATTGTCGTTGAATGCTCCGAGAAACTGAGTTGAAATCATGCCGATAAACGAGCGATCAGAGAGCAACGTCGACTTCTCGCGGGTCCCTTGGGTCGCTGGATGGGTCGGTGCATAAGGATTGCTAGTCGATCCCGAGGACTCATCGATGTCAGGCAATTCAAGTTCCTTTCGCGTTCCGGATCTACCTATTCACTCGCCCAGCGTCTGGGGTTTGTATTCTGACTGTTTTGTAGGTTTGTCGAAAGGCCTCACTTTGAACGATCCTTCAAAGCCATCCCTGGCCGTGCGAAGCCCCTTTGCCGAGTTATTCAACTCCAAGTTTGAGCAAGAGTAACGCCAGATAGCTGCGAGGCTGAACTACAAATAACCCGAGCGATTGGGCCATAAACTCTATTTGGGAGCGGGCAAGTTCTAATTGCGATGGATCATCGATCAGCAGTTCAACTTCGACAAACGTCCCCAACTGCGCCACTTCATCAAGCGCTACAATAAAGGGCTTTGAAGGGGCGGCAAAATCACCGTTTCCTGCGACCGAGAAAACACGACGCACTTTGCGAACTTCCGGTTTCGGCTGAAATCCTAGTAGCTGCAACATTGCAAGCCATTGCGGTACATCAGCCTGCCCGATCGGCAATTCGATTTCTGGCCGCGTCTTTACGTTACCTGGCAATCGTTTACCCTTATAAGTCACGCATGCTTCCAAGTTGTATTGACGCACGCGGAACGCTTCGTCGGTTGCTCTGAAGTCGCGGCAGGGATGTGCCAAATAGGTGTCCACGTGCTGTTCCGTGGGCATCTCGACGGCCGCAAGTTGCCTCAGCCGCTCAAGCAACATATCAACGTTCGACACGATAAATTTTTGTTCAACTTCCCATGGACTATTCATCAATCAACCTCAGCAGTAAATCCAAAATGCCATCGTCCAATAATGATGCTGTCTCGTCGCTCAAGACCCTGCTCATGTTCGGCGGCATTATGCTGTTCGGAACTTTGGTATTGGTTTGGCTCGGCACACCGCGCGGCATTCCCGCTATCGGTCAACCCGTTCCGACCCTCGACTTGCAAGCTCTCTCCAATGCGGACACACCTCCCACAAAAGAAAGTTTAGTAGGCAAGGTTGTTGTGCTGCATTTTTGGGGTACATGGTGTCCACCCTGCCGTCTCGAATTCCCCGAGTTCGTCGAACTCGGTAAAAAATTTGAGAACGAGTCGCAAGTCGCCATTGTATCGGTTTCCTGCTCGGGCGGTCCTGAGTACAAAATAGAAGAACTGAAGAGTGAGACGGAAGCCTACTTGAGCGACATAGCGCCTGACATGCCGACCTTCTGTGATCCAGCCGCCATGACTCGGACGCAGATTGCGATGTTGCTTTCCGGCGGAACTTTTGGATACCCAACGACGGTGCTCGCTGACGCAGATGGCAAAATCGCTCAAGTTCTAGAAGGCTACCGCGAAGGCGAGATGGAGAAACTTGGAGAGCGAATTGAATCGATGCTGAAGTAAGTTCGCTTTATAACTTTAACTGGATGGATGCAGGCTTTGATGACGACTTTTCGATGTTTAGAACTCGTTGATTTATTCTCTGATGATAGCCAGGACCTACGCTCTGCCGCCCTAACCCTGCTGTGCGATGGTTACGCGAACGACGAGCAAATCCTGCCTGGCATTCTGAAGGCCTGGGAGCGTTTCGGTGCGGACAAAGCCTTTGCAGATTTCGCGATGCTTTCATTCATTCCCGCAAACGCAGAACTAGTCCCAGAAGTTTGCCGCCGCGCTATGACCATGGTGGAAGGGCGAACTTTAACTGACCCGATCACCCGCGCCGCCGGTAAGCTGGTCGAGCAGCAGATGCAGTTGCCCGCCACGTCGCTCGAACCGCATCTCGCGCTCTTGCAGGAAACAGTTAGCAAATCCAAAATTTTTTTTCGTGTCGACTTGAACTTACAACAGCAGCGAATCGACTTGCTCGGATTGAGTGCTGATCAAATCGCGGTCCACTTAGACGCGGGCATTGCAGCCTGCACCGCTAATGATAAAGACGATGCAGCGAGAACCAAAGCAATCATTAGTCTGGAAGCATTGCGCCGTCAGCATCCGCAGTATATCGATCTGAGCGTCGCGCTGGCTGGCCCACCCAAGGAAGGTGGGTACGCTTGGACCAGCTTCTGCGTGACGCTTCAAAGTTTGATCCAGTTTTCCCAGGCGGGCCTGGAGGAACATATTGGGCATCATCTTTTAGACCATCGAGAGTTCGTGTATTCCATGGCTGTCGAGGCAATCGTGCGCTGTGGCTCGGCAGGCGCTGCTGATCAGTTACTAACTCGCTTTGAAGACGCCAACTCGCGAGCTCAGCACTGGATTGCTCGTGGTCTGCAGCGAGTTCGCAGTGAAGGTGTTTCGGCCCGAGTTGCTGACCTGGTTGCGCTCGATCCACACCTGAAGACATCGCTGGTAACTGCCCAACTGAAGCAACTCGATCCCAACAACCCGCGACTCGCTGACCAATTGGACAAGCAAGCCCCTGCACCGGCAGGCTTAGCCCCCCTGCTAAAACTGAATCAACGATTACTCCCAGCCGCTGATGAAAAATTGCAAGCCGCTTTGGAACGATGGTTGATGAACTCCAGTGGCACGACGACTCCCGCTGATCAAACTGCCGCCGCTCAAAAACGCGAAGCGATCCGAGAAGCTCTGCGCCGTCAGATTCGCAAGGTAGAATGATCGCTTTGCACCGCCTATCAAGCTTGGCTGCACAAGGACCACATCATGTTCATCAGACTGAGCGCGCTGATTGTTGCTATGTTTTTTTCCACCGGGACGGCTTGGGCTCAGCCGGCAAGTAGTCTCGAAGGAGCCGAATCAACCTGGCACGGATTCAAAAGCATTGAATTCAAGGTCAATGACAAAACGGTCACGGTTGTGCTCCCCGAAAAACGGACTCGGCCGGACAAGCATCCATGGGTATGGCATGGTGAATTCTTTGGGCATCG
>JANPLP010000021.1:0-3886 GCA_031426595.1 Planctomycetia bacterium
TTTTCGATCAGGTGCTCCCGTATAATCGATACCTTCTGTTCTGGCGTTAAAAATTTACGTGCTGACATCTGGCGATACCCTTTGTGGAACCGCTAAACTCTAGCACACGTTTTGTGTCACAGCTTCAGTTTTGGCAATACAAACTGAGCCCGGGGGTGAGCCGCAACTGGAAGAAGAGTACACTTACCTGGACCTCCATTTGAATGTCGGATTAGCGGACATTGACTTCGATCCCGACAACCCGGACTATAACTATCCGTAGCGGAGCAGTGTACTGCACCCCTACCTGCATCAAGGAAACTGCATCATGAAGTTAACTCTGTGGCTCATCTCCTGCGCGCTAGGTTCTCTCACCTGTTCGGTTGCTTCGGCGCAATTCACGAAGATCGCCACCATCGCCGGCTCTGGGAAGACAGGCACAGTTGTGAAACAAGGTGACCCGCAATCCATTCCGCTTAGCAATCCATTCGGCATTGAACCCGATTCGCAGGGTCGATTGGTGATCGCCTCGTTTGATCAACATGTGATTTATCGATTGAGTGCTGATCGAAAACGAATTGAAGTTATCGCAGGCAATGCGACCGAAGGGCTGTCGGGCAAGTCGGGTGATCTAGCCACCGATGTGGCCATGAATCAGCCCCATGAAGTTCGTGTGGATTCCAGCGACAATATCTATATTGCAGACACTCGCAACAATCGCGTTGGGCTGATCAGCCCCGAAGGCAAGTGGAAAGCGATCGCGGGCACGGGTGGCACGGGCTTCAGCGGTGATGGCGGTCCTGCTATCGCAGCCACAATGAACCAGGCTTACAGCATCGCCGTCGACGGTTCCGAATTGTTTGTCGCTGATCTAATGAATCATTGCATTCGCAAAGTGGATTTAAACAGTGGGGCGATCACAACGATCTGCGGTAACGGCAAGAAAGGTCGTCCAGTGGACGGCGCTCTTGCAAAAGACCAGCAGCTCGAGGGTCCACGCTCTTTGGCGATCGACAAGCAAAACTTGTGGATCGTGCTCCGCGAGGGGAACAGTGTGTGGCGAATCGATCGCCCAACCGGACATATCTACCACGTCGCTGGTACGGGCCAGAAAGGCTTCGAGGGAGATGCTGGCGATGCAAAACTTTGCAAACTAAACGGTCCCAAAGGGGCGGCTGTGCAACCTGGTGTCGCCCTCTACATCGCAGATACTGAAAACCATGCCATTCGTATGGTCGACCTCAAAACAAATCGAATCAGCACAATCGCGGGTTCACCCAAAGGACAAGCGGGTTACAACGGAGATGGTGACCAACCCGCAACTCGCTTGTTGAAGCGTCCGCATGGCGTTTGCTGGCTCACCAGCGGCGAACTGCTCATTGGTGACTCGGAAAATCATCGCGTTAGAATCCTCACGAAGTAACTCACTTCCAGGCTATCGCAAATCACCACTTGCCAAACAATCGAAACGCATTCTCGGTCGTCTGAGTAGCGAGTTGCGAGACCGTTTCGCCGCGAACTTCTGCCAGGCACGCCAGCGTGTGAGCCGCGTTGGCAGGATGATTGGGTTTCTTGCCGCGAAATGGATGCGGCGTCAGGTAAGGACTATCTGTCTCCACCAAAATACGATTCGCTGGCATCTGCTTGGCAATTTGGCGCAGGTCCTCTGCGTTCTTGTAAGTCACCATGCCCGCGAAGCTAATGTAGAGTCCCAATCGCAAGCAATCGTCGGCAACTGCTTGAGGGCCCGTGAACGAATGCATGACACCGCGGAGCACCCCATGAGCCGCTTCACCGCGAAGGATCTCCACCGTTTCCTCGGCGCATTCTCGCGTATGAATCACCACCGGGAGGTTGGTTTCACGACTTAACTGCAAATGGCGTTTAAAGAAATCAACCTGTACATCCCAGGGGCAGTCATCCCAATAGCGATCTAGTCCCGTCTCACCGAGTGCTGCGACACGCGGGTGTTTTGCAAGTTCAATGATCGTTGCCCAATCTTCAGAGCTTGCTTGGCAACAGTAGTTTGGATGAATACCAACCGCTGCACGTACATTTGCGAACCGCTCAGCAAGCTCGATGCACGCCTTGGAACTGCCAACGGTAGTTCCAACGGACAAGACTGCGTTGACACCCGCCCCATCAGCTTCAGCCAACCAATGCTCAATCCGATCAACCAACTGCTCGTCGCATAGATGAGCGTGTGTATCAACGATCAAGAAATTCTCCGATCACTCACTTGGACACCGCATATTGCACTGATTACTCCTCACACTGGATCATCCCAACACTGGATCATCCCAATGCGAACGCAACGCATGATTTGCTGTGAGCCTTACTAGTGTGCATGCATTTCGCTTTACCCGTTCTAGAAAGCTCCGGATGAAGTGGTTTCTTCAGCCGTTTTTTTCTGCCGCCGAGCTCGTCTGTCAATGGCGGCCTTGATGAATCCCGCGAAGAGCGGATGGGCTTTCGTCGGCTTTGATTTAAATTCTGGATGGAACTGGACAGCCAAGAACCATGGATGATTGGCGAGTTCAACGATCTCGACCAAACCACCATCGGGACTCGTACCTGTGAACTTCATTCCGTTCGCACGGAATTGCTCCCGGTAAACATTGTTGAACTCATATCGATGGCGATGTCGCTCCGCAATCGATGATTGGCCATAAGCGGCTTGCGCATGCGAACCATCCTCAAGAACCGCCGGTTGGCTCCCGAGCCGCATGGTGCCACCGAGCTGCGTGATCTCGCGCTGCTCATCCAACAAACAGATCACTGGGTGAAGAGCGTCTTTGTCGAACTCGGTCGAATGAGCTCGCTGAAGTCCAATCACATGGCGACCGTATTCAATCACCGCGCACTGCATTCCGAGACAAATTCCGAAAAATGGAATCCCCTTTTCGCGGGCGTAGCGAATCGCCTGAACTTTGCCCTCGATTCCCCGTTCGCCAAATCCACCCGGGACCAAAATACCATCGTACCCTGACAGCAATCGCTCCGGACCTTCGTTCTCTATGTCCGCGCTTTGAATCCGTCCAATCCGAATCTGCGCATAGTGGTGAATACCCGCATGATCGAGCGATTCGTAGATCGACTTGTAAGCGTCTTTGTGTTCGGCATACTTTCCAACGACCGCGATGCTAATTTCGTGCTTGGGGTTGCGCAGTCGATGGAGCACCTCGTTCAAAGGCTCGAGGTCAGGAGCCCGATGCGAAGAAAATCCAAATCGCTTAACAATTAAGTCATCCAAGCCGTTCGAAACCAAACTGAGCGGCACTTCGTAAATTGAAAAATCTTTATCACGCTCCTCGATCACCGCTTCAGGGGGCAAATTGCAAAACAAAGCGATCTTATCTCGCTCGTCGCGTGAAATCGGTTGCTCGCATCGGCAAATCAAAATGTCGGGTTGTATACCAATCTGTCGCAACTGACCCACCGAGTGCTGCGTCGGCTTGGTCTTCAGCTCACCCGCCGCTTTCAAATAAGGGACCAACGTCAAGTGAATGAATAAGCAGTTCTCTTTACCTGCAATCAACGGATATTGGCGAATCGCTTCCAGGAACGGGAGGCTTTCAATGTCGCCGACAGTGCCGCCGATTTCCGTTATCACCACATCTACGTCTTCTTCGGCAACTTTGCGAATGACGCTTTTGATTTCATCCGTGATGTGCGGAATGACCTGTACGGTCTTACCTAGAAACTGGCCTTTACGTTCCTTCTCGATGACCGAAAGATAGATCTGACCCGTCGTGTAATTGGAACTTCGAGTCAGCGGGCCATTGGTAAACCGTTCGTAATGGCCAAGATCAAGATCCGTTTCGCTACCATCGTCCAGCACATAAACTTCGCCGTGTTGATAGGGGCTCATCGTTCCAGGGTCGACGTTGATGTACGGATCCAGCTT
>JANPLP010000022.1:0-2516 GCA_031426595.1 Planctomycetia bacterium
CGCTGCCGATCAAGGTTCCGGTCAAAGCCGCTCCCGGCAAGTATCCCATCGAAATCATGGTAGGTTTTCTGACTTGCGATGATAAGAGCTGCGATGCGCCGAGCGGCTTAGCGTTCAACACTACACTGGAAGTTGCTTCCGACTCGTCGGTCCAAAAAATCGAACTGTTTACGGCCGCCACTCCTTTCAGAACGGTGGCTGAAAAATGGGAGACAGCCACATTTGGCTCACCAGCAGCAACTGCCCCCACCCTATCATTAACGCCATGGCATCTGTTTGCCGCGCTGTTAGGTGGCTTCATTCTGAACTTTATGCCCTGCGTTTTGCCAGTCGTCGGCTTAAAACTGATGAGCTTCGTCAATCAAGCAGGAAGCAGTCGCACCCGCATCATTTCACTGAATTTGGCATTCGTAGGCGGGATCATTTCCGTGATGCTCGTTCTGGCTGCAGTCACAATTGCGGCAAAGATGTTCTACGGGCAAGCGTTCGGTTGGGGCCAGCAATTCGAGCGACTCGATTTCCAAGTCGGGTTGGCGATGTTGGTCTTTGCGATGGCACTGAGTTTCCTAGGCGTTTGGGAGATTCCAATTCCCGGTTTCGCCACGTCGAGCCACTCGGGTGAGCTGATGCAAAAAGAAGGGCATTTGGGAGCTTACTTGAAGGGGATCCTCACCACCGTGCTAGCGACTCCTTGCTCGGGACCTTTTCTGGGAGCCGTGTTTGGAATCACGTTGAGTCTTTCGCCGGTAAGTATTGTGGTGCTGTACGTAACGCTCGGGCTCGGACTTGGCTTTCCTTACTTAGCCCTGTGTGCCTATCCTGGATTTGTCAAATTCTTGCCCAAGCCGGGCGCGTGGATGGAAACACTCAAACAAGTGCTGGCGTTTCCGTTGTTATTAACAGTCGTGTACATAATTCAAATCGTGAATCCCGACTATCGCATTGCCACGTTGATCCTGTTGATCGTGGTGTGGTTCGCATGTTGGTTGATTGGCCGAGTTCCTCCGTATTCCGAAGTTTCAAGAATCCGTCAAGCTTGGTTGCTTGGTTTGGGAACGATCGCCGCAGGCGCATTCATCAGCTTCTCTGTCTTCGGTCCTATCAAACATCTGCTCCCTTGGGAACCGTATAACGAAGCTCAGTTAGTTGAGTATCGACGCGAAGGCAAAACAGTCATGGTGGAGTTCACCGCGCGTTGGTGTCTGACTTGCCAAGCCAACATGCGGTACGCGATCGATCGCGAGCAAGTCGCTGAACTATGCAAGCAGAACAATGTCATCACGATGCTGGCTGATAAATCGGATCCTTCGCCCGCGATCGATAAAAAACTGCAAGAGCTCGGGAGCAATTCGATTCCGTTGCTGGCGATCTATCCGCCTGACGCTGAGCCCATCGTGCTGCGCGATACGATCACCCAAGGGCAGTTGATCGGCGCGCTCGAGCAAGCGGGGCCAAGCCGCGCGGAGGGTGAACCGGTCACTCGAGCCGTCTCGACGCCGATCCGCTGACGCTCACCCAAAGCACGATCGAACCTGAGAATCTTCGTAACGGAATGCGTCAAGCATTTCGTCTCACCGCTAGCTTGCTGGGTGCCGCTAGCTTGGCGATAAGTGCTAGTGCTTTGTCCAGATTAAATTTTAAGGGTGGCACGCCCTGAGGCATTGCGAAGGGCGTGGCTAATGTCGCTCAAATCACGCTCTGAGGCTCTGCGAAGGGCGTGGCTAATGTCGCTCAAGTCACGCCCTGAGGCTCTGCGAAGGGCGTGGCGGACATCAGTCGAATCACGCCCTTCGCAAAGCCTCAGAGCGTGCCACCCAAATACGATCTTCCCTAAAACTAAATCTGGGCAAAGCACTGGTTTGAACCAAACCCACTGCTTCGCCCACACCGATTGCTGGTTTGTTACTCATCGAATCGGGCGGTATGTATACTGGGTGCGTGATTATTCAACCGAGTCCATTCAGGAGATGCAGCTTGTCGCGAAACGAATCCATCGCTGAGATCGATCCAGCCGAGCAGGCCAAACTAGATCTCGAGCAGGCCGAGCAACTGCGAACCGCTTGTCGAGCAATACGTAAGCAAGTCGCCAAAGCAGTGGTTGGGCAAGAAGAGGTCATCGATCAACTGCTGATCGCGATGCTCGCTCGCGGCCACTGTTTGCTGGAAGGAGTGCCCGGTCTCGCGAAGACTCTCATGATTCGATCGCTGGCAGAATCGATGAGCCTTTCGTTTCATCGGATTCAATTCACTCCGGATCTAATGCCAGCGGACATTACCGGCACAGACATTATTCAAGAGTCGCATGAGACCGGTCATCGCCAATTAGTGTTTGAACGCGGTCCGATCTTTGCGCAGTTAGTCCTCGCCGACGAGATCAATCGCACCCCTCCCAAAACGCAGGCAGCCCTGTTGGAAGCGATGCAGGAGCACGAGGTGACTGTCGGTGGCAAGACCTATCGGTTGGCTGAGCCATTCTTTGTGCTGGCGACACAAAATCCGATCGAGCAGGAAGGAAC
>JANPLP010000023.1:0-3056 GCA_031426595.1 Planctomycetia bacterium
GTCAGTGCTTGACCAGCGAGTCGCTCGGAGGCCGGAGCGCGAACCGCGGCCAGTGCGCGCAGGCCTGTCGATTGCCCTACGATCTGCTGTGCGATGGCGAACCTCAGGAGTTAGGCGATGTCAAATATCTGCTCAGTCCTCAAGATTTGGCAGCCCATGACTTGATTCCCGCTTTACTCGATGCAGGTGTTTGTTCTGTCAAGATTGAAGGACGTTTGAAGACACCGGAGTATGTAGCCAACGTTTGTCAGCATTATCGAGCCGCCATCGATGCAGCCCTGGCAGCTCGTCCGATTCAGTTGACCGCCGAAGCACAGCAGGAATTAGAGCTGAGCTTCTCGCGAGGCTTCTCACCGGGCTGGCTGGAGGGATGCGATCATAAACGCTTGGTACCTGGCATCGGCAGCGCGAAGCGCGGTGTGCTGATCGGCACAATTGAACAAGTGACCGAAGAAGCGATCCACGCTGACTTGATCAGTGCTCTGGCAACAGGTGATGGCATTGTCATCGAAGGGGACCGATTTGCGGGAAAAGAATTTGGCGGTCGCGTCTACGAATTATTTCAGAACCAGATGCGCGTCGATCATGTAACCGGCGGCTCGACCGAAATCCGAATGCAGCATGGCGCCATCGCCGCTCAGCCGCTCGCCGCTGGCCTTAAGATTTGGAAAACGGATGATCCACAGTTAACGAAGCGATTGCGACGCAGCTTTGAATCGGCAGATCCGGTAAAACGTGTCGACATTGATTTGCAAGTGAATGTAGCGATTGGAGTCCCGATCAAGATCTCCGCTACTTGTTTTGATGGCGTCACAGTGGATTACGAGTCAGAGCACATCCCCGAGCTAGCGCGAAAACACGCGACCACTGAAGAGACGCTGAAGACGCAATTCGCCAGACTCGGCGGCAGCGTCTACCGACTTCGTAACTTGGCGGCCCATATTGAAGGGGCTCCGATGGTTCCGTTAAGTGTGCTGGGTCAGTTGCGACATGAACTGGTCGAGCGTCTCGAAGTCGCACGCATGCCGCCAAGGTTCGCGTGCGCAGAGGAAGCGGTTGCACCGCGCATGTTGGCGACGGTGAACGAAAGCGCCGCGACGGCGAAGGCATCAACAGTATCTGCAGCAGATTCGACGGCGGGGGAGCCAGTTCTGCATGTGCTATGTCGCAGTCTGCAGCAACTTGAACAAGTCATTGCAACGGGGGTCAAGCATCTGGTGGCTGACTTCCATGACTTGCGAGAATACCAGCAAGCGGTCGCGTTGGCTCACGCCGCGGGCTGTACCATTCATTTAGCCACCCTGCGAATTCACAAACCTGGCGAAGACGGGTTGTTCAAAGCGATCGAGAAGCGAAGCGCTGACGGTTGGTTGGTTCGTAATTTAGCCGCACTCGCCTATTGTCGATCGGCAAACATTCCATTCGTTTGCGATTTTTCATTGAATGTCACGAACCCGTTGACTGCTGAACAGTTGATGGCTTGGGGTGCCCAGCGAATCACTGCTTCGTACGATTTGAATCGTGACCAGCTAATCGAGCTGACCAAGCACACGCCGTCGCATTGGCTGGAAGTGGTGATACATCAGCACATGCCGATGTTCCACATGGAGCACTGCGTGTTCTGCAATGTGCTGAGTCCAGGTAAAAACAAGAGCGATTGCGGCCGGCCATGTGACCGGCATGACGTCAAGCTACGCGATCGAGTTGGCGTCGAGCATGTATTGCATGCGGACATTGGCTGTCGCAACACGCTGTACAACGGAGTTGCGCAAAGCGGAGCGGAAGCGGTCGAAGCCTTGCTGAATTGTGGCGTCAGAAATTTTCGCATCGAGTTGCTGCGCGATTCGGAAGCCAGTGTTACTGCAGAGTTGGTAAAGCTCTACCAAGCTCTGCTTGCCGGTCGACTGCACGGCACCCAAGTCTGGCAGCAACTCAAAGCGCACAATCGAGTCGGTGTCACGCGCGGCACTCTCGAGCAAGCGCGCAATCCGCTAGCAATCTTGTAGGACCATGGAATACATATGAAGTCCATCGCGAACACTCGTGAGTCGTTAACTCAATCCGCACTGAATGCGTTGCGTTGGGTGGCTAATGATTCGGACCACCTGTATGTTATGACTATCTCTCTCAAGCAGACAAACGATTGAAAATGGACTGCTTTAACTCTCGGCGTCGAACTCAGCCTGTGAATCATCCGGTGACGCGTGCTTGCTGATCTGCTATTAAAACTTGTAAACGTGCAACCTCTCCCTCGGAAAGTTTTCCAATGTCGATACGCAAAAATTCCCGCACTCGTAAACTTGCTTGTGAAACGCTCGAATCGCGCGCTCTGTTCGCTGGGCTGACTGCGTTTGAAGCGGGCGGCTTCTGTCCGATGCATGTGGCGACTAGTGAAGGCACTAACGCGCAGCCCGTGGCCGCCTTATCGCCGTCGCTCGCAACCATCAGTTCTAAGGGGAATACGAGTAGTTCCACGTTGGGGTACTCGATTACTGGCAAAAGTAGCAATTCGACTGCAACGCCGACTGCAGGCCTCGCTTTGATGGGTGGGGGCACCAACGTCAATGCCGCTTTCCAATTCCTAGTCGATCATGCCAACACAGGTGATTTTGTTATCCTGTCATTCAGTGCCAATTCGACGGCAAAAACGATCGCTGCCTTCGGTGGACTCGACTCGGTGGAATCGTTTGTAATACCCGACAGCACTGCTGCCAACTCAACTTTCCTGAGTACCCAGGTGGCCGCCGCAGAAGCAATCTTTATCACCGGCGGTGATCAATCGAACTACATTAATTACTGGAAAAACACTGCTTTAGAAACAGCCATCTATGTTGCTCTAGGCCGAGGTGCAGCTATAGGTGGCAGCAGTGCAGGCCTGGCCGTGCTGGGTGATGTCGACTATGCCGCATTGAACGCTTCAACCACCTCGGCCGAAGCGCTGGCAAACCCAGCTACCCCCTCAATCACATTAGACACAGGGTTTATTGCACCCCGCGATGTTCCGTCGACCCAACATCCAATCCGATTCATGAGCCAGATTTTGACCGATTCGCACT
>JANPLP010000024.1:0-2547 GCA_031426595.1 Planctomycetia bacterium
GTCTGTTGTGCAAGCCGCCGCTGGCGCCTCAGTCATCGCTCCGTCTGACATGATGGATGGCCGTATCGGCGCCATTCGCGTAGCACTCGATGCCGCCGGGTTTCAAAACGTGATGATCATGTCCTACGCGGCAAAATATGCTTCCGCGTTCTATGGGCCGTTTCGTGACGCCGTCGGATCAAAAGGCAACCTCGGTAGCGGCGACAAGAAAACCTATCAGATGCAGCCCTCTGCGACGGATGAAGCCATGCATGAAGTCGCTCTCGATCTCGAAGAAGGAGCTGACATTGTGATGGTTAAGCCTGGAATGCCCTACCTCGATATCGTTCGTCGCGTCAAAGAAACCTTTTCTGTTCCAACTGCTGTATACCAAGTCAGCGGCGAGTACGCGATGCTGGCCGCCGCAGCTCAGAACGGTTGGCTCGATCGGGAAAAATGTGTGCTCGAAAGTCTATTAGGTTTCAAACGCGCTGGCGCAGATATGATTCTGACTTACTTCGCGCTTGAGGCTGCGCGTTGGCTGAATAGTGTAAATACGCCCACCGTCAGCTAGTCTTAAAGGCGCTTCGTCACCACTGATTCGCGTAGAGGAGCGGTCGCGCTCCCTGGCCTGGTTTGTAATGGCCTGGCTCCAAGCAGGTTAGTACCCGAAAGAAGCCTGCTGTCGGAATCATCGGATGTTGTCAATCTAAAAGTGGGGGCGTAATTCCCGCGAAGCCAATCCACTATCAGTTGCAAAGGCGACTTGCCAAAAGATCCCTCTACGGCGTTGAACGAGTCTTAGGATGGTGGTTGTGCTCGCAAACGAATGGCTGGGTGTACATAGACGAAAAGACTTCAAACGCGCACGACTTGATCAGTCGCATACCTGCCGCAAATTCGGCATAAGTGCCTCGTAAAGATCGTTTGGTTGCGAGCAGTAAGAGGTTTGATTGTCCACGTTAAGCAAAGTCGAATTTCCGTTTCCTGTCAAACGTTGTTGAGCAATCTGTGTCGCACGGAGCTAGCAGGATGTATCGGCCACAAGGACGGACGCATCCGGCCTACAACCACCGTGGCGTAGGTTCCTCGAGTGCGAATGAACAAAACTCGGTTCATTCGGAATGCGCATGCGCGTAGTTTAAAAAAGCGAGACCTCTTGATTGGTTGGCTCGAAAAACTTTGCAAACGATTGGCCCACCGATACACTTCGCATCCAAACTAATGTAGACTGGCGAAAACTTGCCACGAGTGAGTCTGAGCCGGGCGAGCCTGAAGGCCAAACACCTTTGGCAGCTTAGAAAACTCTCTCGCTATGCAATTCTGTTGTGAAAACGTGTCCTTGGCCAACTCGCTGTCTCGTCCTCACAGCGGATAATTGGCATTCAAACTCATTGGACTTGGAGAATTGTCGTGTTGCGCATCGCTCATAAGAAGTTTTTCGGAGTCAAAACGTTCGGATTAGTCGCGCTTGTTGCCGTTGCCTGCGCCCCTGCACAAGCGCAGGTTAAGCCCATAAAAATTACGGGAGGTGGATTTGCGCCACTCGGCGTGTCACTTGTTCCAGGAGTTGAACGCCCTCATACCGTTTTCGGTAACGCAACCCTGTTAGGCAAACACAGTGGTCTGGGTGTGTTTCAAATCACGGGACCGGATCCGGAGGGAGATCCACTGAAAGCGAGATTCTCCAGTGCTCCCGTTGTCACGTTTGTCGCAGCCAACGGAGATGAGTTGGTATGCACTTATGGCGAAGGGGGAACAGGCGAAGTGACATTGACTCCATATCAATATCAATCCGGCGAGTTTACAGCTCGCTTTGTCGCCGAGTTCAAAGCTGTCCCTGAATTAAGCACGGGGCGCTTTGAAGGAGCAACTGGCGAATGGATCATGATTGCCAACAGTAGTGCTTTTACGTTCGTCTCCGAAACTGACACAACTCCATTCACGTTCACATGGCAGGGCGAGGGAAAGTTGGCATTTCCCAAAAAGCAGAAGTGAGCATGGCGGGTAAGCAGTCTAATGCTATCCGGAGTTCCAGCTTCTGACGATAATTGGATAATCGCCGTTCTTACAATTCTTCACGGCTTGGCAAAGGTTCAACGATCAACTTGAATTGACGCTTTGCCAAGCACATTACTACGAGCTCACGAAGCGATCTCATTAACATCTGATCGACAATGCGAGGTGGTCAGGGGAGGTCGCATGCAGCGAGTGAAATAGGTCATCGTGAGCCGATGCAAGATTTTTGGCCCACAGCTAATGGCTGCTGCATTATTCACACGAGCATGCGAGCCACCATTCTCGGCGTCTAGCAATCGCTTTTGCGGCCAGTAGTAAATGTTGCTCCCATTCGGCCCGAACACATTGATCACAGTCCCCACTACAAAAGCGATTTGAGTGTTGCCACTGAAACGACTTGCGTTTGGCAGCCGAACTGATGGCGGTTTTGAAGTTGCAACTTCATCTGTCACTAGGGAATGCATTGGCACTGGAACGATCGACTACTTCGGCGCCGAGTCGCGTCTGTTGGCCGATAGGGGTAGGGAAGTCTGGTTGATCCAGACTCCC
>JANPLP010000025.1:0-10140 GCA_031426595.1 Planctomycetia bacterium
CGGTGTGGAGCTCGACGGCTGATACGCCAAGTTCGGCGGACTTCTCGACTTGTCCGATGTCGGGATCGATAAAAAGACTGACCGGGATATGCACGCCGTGCAGCGTCTCTACGGCTCGCCGGACTCGATCCGGGTCTCCAACAACGTCCAAGCCCCCTTCGGTGGTCACTTCTTCACGGCGTTCGGGCACCAGTGTCGCTTCATCGGGCCGCACTTCGCAGGCGATATGGACGATCTCCAGTTCGCAAGCCATTTCCAGGTTCAAGCCAGTGGGAACGGTTTCTCGCAGCAACCGAACGTCGCGATCCTGGATGTGGCGTCGATCTTCTCTCAAGTGAACGGTGATTACGTCGGCACCGCCCAGCAACGCGAAGGCTGCCGCATGAACTGGATCGGGTTCAAAAGTCCTTCGCGCTTGGCGAATCGTAGCGACGTGGTCAATATTGACGCCGAGGTGCGCCATCGTAGGTCTCAATCAACTTCGGTGAAGCGGGGCAGTACATTAGCGACGCAGTTCGAGTTTACCACTCGGACGCGCGATTCGCTATTGGTCCATGGCGGGCTGTCCGGCAATGGCTGGCTATTCAGACAGCTTCCACGCTGCATCGATGCAAGCGCATCAATCGTGGTAATAGGCTCCGTCATTGACCGCTTTTGCGAGCGCGATGATAACCAGAACTTTGATAATGATCCCTTTAATCAGCGACATGGGATCGATCACCGCACTGACGCCCATCGCCAAAAGATAGACCAGTAACCCGGCGAGCGGACAGAAAAGCGGGAATTGGTAGAGCAAGGCTCCCAGCAAGATCAGTACGACACCCACGGCGATGAACGAGCCGTAAAAGATCTGCACGAACTGAAGCAACGCTTCCCGTGACATGCCTACCTCACCTTCCTTCATCACTTGTTCCACTTCGTTGGTGGAGTTGATCAAGAGGAAAGCGTTCAGAGCGATCGTCAGCAAGCCCACTAGTATCAGAGTGATTTGTGCGGTGCCCAGCGAGCCGGCCGCTTCGCCTTGGCCGCGTTTGCGTTGCTCGCGAATTTCTTTTTCCGCGTTGCGAATGTACTCATGGGAAGCTTGCCGAGCGTCAGGCACCACGGTTTGTTGCGGCGGTGCGTGATCGATATCCTCTGCATCGACGTACCAGAACTCAGCGCCGCTCTCGGGGGGCGGCGCTTGATACCTGGGCGGCGGCGGAAGTTCCGACAACCAATCGCTGCTCTGCTTGTCCTTCACCACTGATACAACGGTTGAGCCGCGGCGTGTTTCACCCTCGTTGTGTGGAACTAGAACAAGTTGCCCGCATACACATCGAACTGCCTTGCCTGCCGCTGTGGCTGGTGCGCGCAGTCTGCGATCGCACTTCGAGCAATCGATCGTAATTCGAGTGACAGTATCGTCAGGCGGAGCACTAGGCTTAGGTGCCGGTTTCGATATCGATTTCGCGGTAGGAGTCGCCGCCGCAGGGATCGCTGGTTTAACGGCACCACTAGCAGTACCGGCAACACTAGCGTTACCGGCAACGCCGGGGACTGTGAAGGAGAGACCGCACGGGCATGTCGATTGCTGACCAGCCGCCTCCGGTTTGATCAGCAATTTTCTTTGGCAGCTAGTGCAGCTATATCGAATCATGTCGCGGCGCGCTTAGGCTGGCTTGATGCTCTCGGACTCGAAAATTTCCCGTATGTTTCGCTTGTTCAGCCAACCGAGCTGAAATCAGCGGATATCAACCGATGTTGAGTGCCGCATCAATTTGCTGCGCGACGGTCTTTAGTCTTTCAGCGTCCCCGCCTCCCACTTCGGCGGCAACCCAGCCATAGAAATTGATGTCGTCGAGCGACTTGCGCACATCAGCCCAAGGGATATCATCTTTGGTGATGTCTTCCCACTTGTTACCTTCCCGAGCAAAGCCTTTGATGTCGAGCTTAACAACACGATGCCCCAGAGCACGGATCCATTCAGCAGGGTTACCGTACTTCCAGTGATTTCCGATATCGAACTGCATACCAACCCATGGCGACTTAAATTCGTCGACGTACTTCACAAACTTGTCAGCGGTTTGATTGTTAGGCCCATCGTGATCGTAGAGAAACTGGTTCCACACGTTCTCGATGGCGATCGTCATTCCCAGTTCTGCGGCGAGAGGTAAGGCTTGCTTGATATTCTCAACTGACCGTGGCCAAATCTCGGCTTCGGGGCCATCTTCGCCTTTGCCAACGACCAGCAACACGGTATGACCACCGACTGCGTGCGTTTGCTTGATCGCAGTTTTGAGGTCCTCGAGCGCTTTAGCGCGGACAGCTGCATCAGGGCTGGTGTGGCGAACTCCCCAGTGTGTTGAACACACCGACCCATCGACGACCAAGCCGGTTACAGCGATCGCTTTTTTGGTCGCTTCGACATCGATTCCGGGACTGTCCAGTTCAATTCCGTCGTAGCCGGCTGCTTTGACTGCGGCGAACTTCGCCGTCAGGTCGCCGGGCACTTTGACCATACCGATTTTTAGGGTCTTTAGAAGCTTACGCGGCTTGGTCGAGTGTTCAATTTTTGCGGCGTGTAGAGTTGCTGGTAATGTTGTCGCGGCAGCCAGAGCTGTGGTGGCGGCGACGAAATGGCGACGGTTTAGCGACAAGTCGATTTCTGGCTTCATGGCGTTGTTCCAATCGATGGAGGTGGGACGAAGGGGAAGTTGGGGATGGAGGTGTATACGCGAGCAGTAAAAATTGTTGCCTGATTTTACACAACTGCGATCGAGGTTGCGCGTAGGTGCTGGCGGAACCCATTAAAGCCGCAAAAGTAGTGTCAGCACTGATGCGGTTCTTCTGTTGCTGGCAATGTTAGCGGTCGACTGGCGAAGGGGTGTACAGGGTGAGGTTCCGCGAAAAGTCACAGCGACAGAATTGACATGAACTTATAACGGTGTGTTGAGAATCGGTGAAGTTATGCTTTGAATGCATCCTCGAGAGCCGCGACGGGGTGGCTTGGCAAGCCATTTGCTGGGGTGTGAAAAAGGGATTGCAAATTCAGGTGCAGACTGTTCAATTGGGGCTCGCCAGTCGATCGACTTCACTGAGACGTTTCTGTAGAAAACTGTTCTGTTCCTCTCTCGGTTTGCCATTCGGTTGCCAGCTTAGTTAGTCAATAACCTGGTTTGCCAATAACCTGATTCGATAATTGAAAACTCCGGGCGACCCATTTACAGCTTCTTCAGTACTCTTCCTTTGCGATATTTTATGAAACTAGGAATCCTCTCGTGTAATGCAAGATGCTACAGCACTCGTCGCTTGGTCGAAGCCGCGCATGGGCGGGGACATAAAGTTCGAGTGCTGAACACGTTGCGCTTTGCGATCGATGTGGCCACCGGTAAGCCGGATCTCTATTACCACGGAAAACGGCTGCGTTTGATCGATGCGGTGCTGCCGCGGATAGGCGCCTCAATTACGTACTTTGGAACCGCTGTCGTTCGCCAATTCGAACAGATGGATATCTATTCTGCGAATTCGTCGAACGGGATTATGAACTCGCGCGATAAACTGCGCTCGCTGCAGATACTCAGCCGTCATCATCTTGGGATGCCTCAGACCACTTTTGTCCGCGATCGGCTGGACGTTTTACCAGCGATTGGGCGGGTTGGCGGCGCGCCGGTGATCATCAAACTGCTGGAGGGGACGCAAGGTGTCGGCGTCATCCTAGCCGAGACGGTAAAGGTGGCTGAAGCGATCATTGAGACCCTGCAATGTGCGCGGCAAAACGTGTTGGTGCAAAAATTTGTTTCCGAATCGAAGGGGCGCGATATTCGGGCTTTCGTGGTGGGCGATCAAGTCGTCGCAGCCATGCGCCGCACAGCTCAGGGGACTGAGTTTCGAAGCAACGTGCATCGAGGCGGCACTGCGGAGCCGGTAGAGTTGGATGAAGCCTTTCGCGAAACAGCGGTCCGAGCGGCGCAGATTATGGGGCTGCGGATCGCAGGTGTAGATATGTTGGAAGCGGCTTCTGGGCCGCAGATTATAGAAGTCAATTCGTCGCCAGGGTTAGAGGGGATCGAGGCTGCGACGGGCATGGATGTGGCTGGAGCGATCGTGGATTACATCGCAGCGCAAGTGAATTTCCCAGAGCTCGATGTGCGGCAGCGTTTGACGGTCAGTCGTGGGTACGGAGTCGCGGAGTTGCATATTCCCGACGGTAGCGAGTATGTGGGCATGACGATCGAGCAATCTGGGCTGAGCGATCGCGATGTAAATATTTTGACATTGAATCGCGGCACTTCGGTGGTTCCGAATCCGAAGCCCTCGCGGGTGCTTGAACCCGGCGATCGCTTGCTGTGTTTTGGTCGGTTGGATTCGATGCGTGATTTAGTGCCAGAGCGAGCGAAAAAAGCGCGACGGCCAAAGATCGTGAAGCTGCGCAGTGGTCCGATGGCGATCTCAGCGACTTCACCAGCCATCAACGCGGCGATTATTGAGGACCTAGTCAGTCATGTCAACGAAGGCTGAGTGACCGGGTCTTAACTAGCTGGTGCATGCGAGAGCGCGGGCAGCCGAAGTGTAAAGCGGCTCCCCTCGTCGAGTTGACTGTCGACGAGAATCTCTCCTCGATGCGCTTCAACGATGCTCTTACAGATTGCTAGTCCGAGGCCACTGCCGCCAGTTTGTCGCGAGCGAGCTTCGTCGACTCGATAGAAGCGGTCGAACAGGCGGCCGATCGCCGCGGGAGGTATGCCGTAACCAGTGTCTTGAACAACCACGATCGCATAGGCTTGATCACCGGATTCTTTCTCAATCGAAGTGGTGATGGTGACTTTGCCCCCGGGCCGATTGTAGTGAATCGCATTGCTGATCAAGTTCATGATCACCTGTGCGATGCGTCGCGAGTCGGCGGTGCACATCGCGCTTGAGCCCTCGATGACGAGGCTCAGTTCGCGTTCATCGGCAAGCAATTGGAGCTGGGCCGCGGATTCACGAACCAGTGACTGCAGATCCACTTGGCTAGTTTCCAGTTCCAGTTTTCCCGAATCGACGCGGGCGAGCGTGAGCAGATCTTCGACGAGCGATTTCATGCGCGCGCCGGCTTTCTGGCATGTCGCGATGGTCTGTTTGTATTCATCCGCTGAGCGCGGTCGATTCAGCGAGAGCTCGCAGTGCGACAAAAGCACGGCGAGCGGCGTGCGCAGTTCGTGCGATGCGTCGGCGGTGAATTGCGATTGCTGCTTGAACGATTGATCCAAGCGACCGAGCATTGAGTTCAGGATGCCAGCGAGCGTTTTGACTTCGTCGTCCATCCCTTCGGTTGCGATGCGTTCTGACAAGTTGGCGGCGGTGATTTGACCCGCAGTGTGGCTGATCTGCTGAATGGGCCGGATTGTTTTTCCAGATAGCCACCAACCGCCGACTAGACCCAGACTGAGCACGCCTAGTCCGGTAAGGATGAGTTGGATGAGCCAACTGTTTAGTCGATCGATGAGATGATGAATGTCGCGCCCGACGATGATGAGTGAACCATTTGGCCCGCGCAGCAGCACTTCGCGGCTGCGGCCTCGCCAGCGATATTCGACGGGTCGGTCAAGTTGCGTCCAGGTGGTTTCCGGTTCGCTCGGGTTGGCTTGGATTATTTGTCCGCTAGGGTCAAAAACAACAAAGTACGCCGGAGTGTCGCGCGGCCCTCGCTGCGGGAACTGCGGTAGTTGGAGAGCCGATAGCGGTGGCGGCAGTTGTGGTCGCTGTGCGTTGGCGTTGGGCGGATTTGGGTTGGATGGATTTGGGTTGGATGGATTTGGGCGCGGTGGGCCGGGTCGCTGAAAGCCAGGGGGTTGCTCACCGGGCCGTTGCTCACCGGGCCGTTGCTCACCGGGCCGTTGCTCACCGGGTCGTTGGTTAAGTCTATCTTGGGGAGGCCGCGGTTCGCCGAATCTAGGTTCGCCGAATCGTGGTGGAGGAAACATGGGGCGGTCGCCTCGAAACAGATGGGGTGGCAGGGTGCGCAGAGCCCCTTCGAGGACGCGTGCACCGCTGAGCAGTTCGAGGTCAACTTCGCTGAACGTGGACCGCTGAAGTTGAATATAGAAAGCGGCGCCGAACAATGTGATCGCAACCGCCAGGATGGCTGCGTGCCAGATCTGCAAACGCCAGCGCAGAGACTTAATCATGAACGCGGTGACTTAATCATTAAGGATGTAGCCTTGGCCGCGGCGAGTCTCGATAAAGTCGGCACCAAGTTTCTTGCGGATATGGGATACGTGGACATCAACTAAGTTCGAGAGACTGTCGTCGTCTTCGCCGAAAATGTGATCGTAAATTTTTGTGCGGGTAATCAGTTTCCCGCGATGCAGCGCGAGCAGTTCGACCAAAGCGTACTCGCGAGCAGTCATGGCCACCGCTTCGCCATCTTTGGTCACTGTGCGATCAGCCAAATGAATCGTGATCGATCCGATGGCGATCGTCGAGCTTGACTGGCCCAATGAGCGGCGAATGAGAGCTCGGAGGCGAGCGACCAGCTCATTGATGGAAAACGGTTTGATCAGGTAATCGTCGGCGCCGCCGTCGAGTCCCCGGACTCGATCGTTCACCGCATCGCGTGCGGTCAAAATTAGTACCGGCGTCGACTTGGTTTTGCGGAGAGCAGCCAGTAGGTCCCAGCCGCTCTTGATGGGCAACATGAGATCAAGCACGATAGCGTCATAATCCCATACGGTCGCTTTGTGCAAACCGCTTTGACCGTCCGCTGCTTCGTCGACCGCAAAGCCCTCTTCCGCGAGGGCCTGCACGATCGCTTGTCGCAAGTCGGGTTCGTCTTCGACAACTAGCAGTCGCACTGTGGAACCTCAACGTTTGCTAAATGGCGGAAGTGGTAGGATGGTCTGTTGATAACAACACTGGCCGTAGACCCGAACTCGTGAAACGCAAGTGCACAGAATTGCGTTTCAGCGAGTTGCGAAGGGGTTCAAAGTCTCGGTCGAGCAGGATTGCTGTCTAACAGTTTAGTTGAGCTCCCTTAGATCACGCATTTAGATTACTGATCGCTCGCGGGTCGAGTAGGGCGGTTAGGTTGTGATCCAGGTCCGCCAGGTCCGCCAGGTCCACCAGGTCCACCAGGTCCACCGGGGCCACCGGGGCCACGCTGACCGCGGGGACCACCGTTGGGTCGTCCTTCAGGTCCGCCTGGTCCAGGTCCTTGTGGCGGTGGCGGTGGTGGCATTTGTTCTGCGAATTTTAGGAGTTCTTCGCGGCTGAGTTTGTCGTCTTTGTCAGCATCAAATTCCATAGCGTGTTCAACGAGCCGTTTTGGGTCGTGTTCAGGCGGAGGAGGTGGTCCTTGTTCAGGCCCGCCATAACCAGGTCCAGGTCCGCCAGGTCCACCAGGTCCGCCGGGTCCACCAGGTCCGCCGGGTCCAGGTCCGCCAGGTCCGCCGGGTCCACCAGGTCCAGGTCCACCGGGTCCACGAAATCCAGGTCCACCGGGTCCAGGTCCACCGGGTCCGCCAGTTGGTCGGAGCTCGTCTTCGCTTAGTTGGCCGTCTTTGTTCTTGTCGAGCTTCAGCAGTGAAGTTGCGGCGGCTTGGATTTCGTCTGCTGAGAGGACGTGATCGCCATCGGTATCGAGAGCGGCGATAATGGGATTCGGACGACGTTCAGGGTTTCCAGGAACTCCGCCACCTTGGCCAGGCCCACGTTGTCCTTGGCCAGGGCCACCTTGACCGGGGCCACCTTGACCAGGGCCACCTTGACCGGGGCCGCCTGGTCCCTGACGGCGGCCGCCTTCGCCGGGGGGTTGAGCCATTGCGCTGATGCCGATGCTATCGATACCGTGGCATACGAGAGCTGCGGTTAAAACCAAACTCCATCTTCGACTCATTTTGATTCTCCAGTTTGCAAACTAAGTTCACTTTTGTTGCCAGTTACAGCTGGCTGGAATCGGCCGCTGAACTTGCAAGCGGTTCGATGTCATGAAGTCTAGAGGACGAACCTTAAGCCTTGATGAAGCCTGAGTGAGAACAAACAAATAGATTTGAAATTTTGAATGGTGCGTTCATCTACGCTCGCCAAGCCGAGCACGTACCCCCGCGTTCTGGGCGGCAGGCTTGAGCATAAGCATAGGAGGGGGGTGTGTGAAAAACCGCAACTTTGGATTTAAAGTCGTTCTGATGTGGGTGATTGCGTTCCCCGTTTAGACCGCTCTACAGGCGGTAACTACTTCAACAGAAGAAATGAGTAGGCTAAGATACGGGTTCTCCGATTTAAGTTGTTAAGCGACGTTTATATAGGCTTTTATGTTAGCGTTTGATATCCAAGAGCACCCAGCATACACGTGTAATTTTTATGCGTTGAAACTGGGGGTAGTAGCTACAGCGCTCGCTGCGGCAGGCACGCTGACTTATCCTTGGCCGTACAATCTGGTCGTCACGTCCAGCGTCATAGGGCTGAGCGTCTACTTATTCGTGGCTTCGGAATGCATTTTATCGAAGATCAAAACCCTCTGGGCACTAGATCTCTTCGCACTCAGTTACTGTCTGCCAATTTGTGTGACGCAATGGGTCGCATTGTGGTGCTTTCCGGACATCGAGGTATCGACGGGAGTCGGTTGCATGGTGGTGCTATCCGCCCTCCTGTTTTACTCGACAACTTGGATGGCGCTGTATGTCTTGGGGGCGGTAGGGAGTTGGTTTCTCTTGAAACTCGCGCTGGGAGGAGCGATCTCGCCGAATGTGACTGTCCAGTTGCTAATCGTCGCGCCGTCCGCTGCACTGCTCGCTAGGATCACGATTTTCAAGACGTTCGATACCGTTTATTCGGCCCGACTGCGCGAGCAAGAAACGGTGCAAGAGCTGCGGACGACGCTTGCGAAACTGCAAGACGAAGTTCTGTTGCGTGAAGTAACGGAAGTGCAATTGCAGCGAGCGCAGAAAAACGAGGGCTTGGGAGTAATGGCTGCCGGTGTGGCGCATGACTTTAACAATACGCTTGCCGCAATCAACGCCTTTGCCGAAGTCATTGGTTTGGCGTCGTCGGAGCAGTTGGTGAAGTCGCATGCCTCGGAAATTACCAAAGCGGTTAAGCAAGCCTCGGCGATCTGCAAACAAATGTTGACTTACGCTGGCAAATCGCCCAGCCAAATGGCAGAAATCGATTTAGTCGGCTTGACGCACAGCCTCCACGCGATGATGCAAGCCACCTGTGGAAAACGGATTACGGTTCGCGTTGAATCAGAAGTGGCGGCGGCTGTTGTGACGGGCAATGCGGCTCAACTCCAGCAGGTGCTTTTGAATTTGGTGACCAATAGCGCGGAAGCGATAGCAGGGGTCGGTACGATCGATGTTACCGTTCGCAAAGTTGGGGCTGAGCACGTTCGGGCGAGCGCTTCCCAGTACTCGTTAATTGTTCCTGATCAACAAGGTGAGCTGTTCACATTGACAGTGACCGACAGCGGTACCGGTATGGGGGCGGATGCGATTCGTCAGATGTTCGATCCCTATTTCACTACCAAGGGTGTCGGCCATGGTTTCGGGTTAGCCAACGTGCTGGGGATAGTGCGGTTACACAAAGTGTCGTTGTTAGTGAAAAGTGAGATGGGGCGGGGTACCAGCGTCACGCTTTGTTTTTCCCCGGTCACGGAACAAGCCGCACGAGTCGATAACGCAGGTGAGGTTGCGGCGGCGGCGTCCAAGCCACGCAACGCTCGGATTCTGTTGGTAGACGATGACGAGTTAGTCCGAGATTCGTTAGCGGAAGTGCTTGCGTTTCAGGGCTGGGAAGTCGCCAAAGCGGCCAACGGCGAAGCCGCCCTCGAGTTGGTGAGAAACGGCCAGGACTTTGCAGCGTTGTTGATCGATTTCAGTATGCAAGACATGAATGGTTGCGAGACGCTGCGAGGCATTCGTGAACTTGGTTGCTCTTCGCCTGCCATTCTCTGCAGCGGTCATGTCTCCGCTCCGATGCATGAGTCTGGTAAAGGGGAATTTCAAGCGGTCTTACAAAAGCCCTTTCGTCGCGTGGATTTGGAAGCGACTTTGCAACGGGTGATGGGTGGTATTACCAGCAGTGAAGTTAGACGATAGCTTTCGTTTCGCACCGCAAAGCTTAGTTCGGCAAAGCCTAATGCTTTGTCCAGGTTAAATTTTGGGGTGGCACGCTCTGAGGCTT
>JANPLP010000026.1:0-3427 GCA_031426595.1 Planctomycetia bacterium
GGACGGCGGCAAAGAACTTGAGCAAGCGAAATCGGAGATTCGTGAGGCGATTGAAGCAGCGATTGAAGCGGGAGATTTGCCGGGAGCGGTGGTAGGTTTCTGGCATGACGGAAAATGGTTGGTCCGGGACACCTATGGCAATCGAGCGGTCGAAAAAGACGTTGAGCCGATGACCTTGGATACTGTTTTTGATATGGCATCGATCACCAAGCCGGTAGCAACTGCCACCAGCATTGCCATTTTGTCTGAGCGTGGCCGAATCAACATTGAAGCACCTGTAAAGACCTACTTACCTGAATTCACCGGCGATGGGCGAGATGAAGTGCTGGTCAAGCACTTGCTCACACACACGGCGGGGTTGATTCCAGACAATGCAATTGGCGAATACAAGGCAGGTGTTGAGGAAGCTTGGAAGAATCTGTTTGCGGTGAAGATTCTGTCGAAGCCGGGGACCAAGTTGGTTTACAGCGATGTGTGCTTTCAGTTGCTGGGCAAGATTGTAGAACGCGCCAGCGGTCAGCCGCTGGATGAATTCGCAAAGGCTAACATCTTCGAACCGCTGGGCATGAAGGATTCGGGATATTTGCCTGCCGAGTCGCTGCGACCGCGGATTGCGCCGACTGAGGCGAGGGACGGTGTGATGTTGCGGGGAGGCGTGCATGATCCGCGCGCCGCATTAATGGGTGGCGTCGCTGGGCACGCAGGGCTCTTCTCGTCGCTGGACGACATCGCGCGTTACGCGCAGATGATGCTGGCCGACGGTTCACTGGACGGTGTTCAAGTGATGCGTCCTGAAACTATGGTGAAAATGACTGCGCCGCATGCGATTGAGATGAAGCCGGATTTTGGAATGCTGTCTCGCACGAACGGTTTCGATCATCATTCGCTTTATAGTTACAACAGTGGTGAGGTGTTGAGTGGTGCCGCGTTTGGTCATGGTGGATTCACGGGTACAGTGCTGTGGATCGATCCGATTCGCAATTGCTTCTTTGTGTTCCTTAGCAACCGCTTGCATCCTGACGGCAAGGGCAATGTAAATCGTTTGGCAGGGAAGGTTTCGAAGACGATTGTCGAGCGTTGTTTGCCGGCGCTGCCACCCGCCGATCCGCTTTCTCCAGTCATGCTTGGTGTGGATGTGCTGCGCGAGTCGCAGTTCCGCTTGCTGCGCGGGAAGCGTGTTGGACTGGTGTCCAATCACACGGGGAGGACATCGGATGGCATAGCGACCGCGAACTTATTGCGATCTGCGAAGGATGTGCAGTTGGTCGCAATCTTCAGTCCAGAGCATGGCTTCGAAGGTTTGCTGGACGAAGCGGGCATCGGCGACTCGACGGCAACGGAATTGAAGTTGCCGATCTACTCACTGTATGGCAAAACACGGCGGCCGACGGCCGAGCAACTCGCGCAGGTAGACTGTTTAGTGTATGACATTCAGGATATCGGCTGCCGCTTCTACACCTACATTTCAACGATGAAGGAATGCATGTTGGCAGCCGCCGAGCATGGCAAACAGTTGATCGTTTTAGATCGCCCCAACCCTATCGGCGGCCTCGTCGTGGCTGGGTCGATGGTGGATCCAGGGCTTGAGAGTTTTGTGGCGTGTCATAATTTACCGGTCCAGCATGGAATGACGGTCGGCGAGTTGGCCGTGATGTTTCGCAAAGAGCTCGATTTAAAATTGGATTTGCGGATTGTGCCTGTGCGTAATTGGGAACGGGAACAGTCGCTTGATCAGACCGGGCAGGAATGGGTCGACCCATCGCCCAACATGCGCTCGTTATTGGCGGCGCGCCTGTATCCAGGCATCGGTTTGCTGGAGACCAGCAACATCTCTGTTGGACGTGGGACCGATCGTCCGTTCGAGTGGTTGGGGGCGCCCTGGATTCAAAGTCGACAGTTGGCCGACTGGTTTAACGATCAACAAGTTCCTGGCGTCCGCGCGATCGCTCGAAGTCAGAAACCAACGTCCAGCAAGCATGAAAACAAAGTCTGCGGTGGGATTGATCTGGTTGTTACGGACGTCGATGCCATTGACGCGTTGACAGTTGGGTTAACTGTCGCAGTCGGTTTGCAGAAGCTGTATCCCAACGACTGGAAGGGAGCGGACATTAAAACTTTGCTGGTCAACGAAAAGATGCGGAATGCGATTGTGTCGGGAGCAAGCGTAAAGGAATTGCAGGAAAGTTACGCGGCGGATCTGGAAGCGTTTCGCAAGCGTCGCGATGCAGCGTTACTGTACTAACGTGGTTTTGTAGGACTTCAATCAGCGCAGCTCGGACACTGGCGGATCGGGGAGGACGAGTTGCGCGCCGTTTTGAATTGCTTGTCCGCGCAGGAACTCCTCGGCATCCATTTCTCGCTTGCTGGCAGGCTGCAGGCGCGCGACCAATAGCGTGCCAGCGGTAGTGGCGACGGCCAACACCCGATGCCAAGGCGGGTTCCAATCGAGGCCGAGCTCGGCGGTGTTGCATGACCAAGCTTCGCCTGGCGCGTGCGTGCTCTGGTGATCGACAGAACGTGCGGCGCGCAGCAGAATGCGAATGCGCTTGCCATCCGCTAGTTGCAAGTCCGCAAAGGTCCCCGGCCACGGTTGTAGGGCTCGAATCAGTCTTACCAAGTACTCCGCCGGCAAGCGGCAATCGATCTGTCCATGTGACTTAGCAAACCGGGGTGCTTTGGTAACTCCCTCGTTGGATTGGACGATGCCGATTTCAGAGGCTTGATTCCAGCATGACAACTGCTGGATGGCTTGCAGGGTGGCTTCGATACCAATCTCGGCGAGTCGCGGTTCCAACTGTCCGGCGTTTTCGTCGAGCATCACTTTCGTCGAAGCGATCGACAGCACAGGGCCTGCATCCAATCGAGGCGTCATATGAATCACGCTCACTCCGGCTTCGCGATCACCGCGTAGAAGTGCCCACTGAACCGGGGCGGCTCCGCGGTGTCGCGGCAAAAGAGACCCGTGCAAATTGATTCCACCGAGGGGCGGAACGCTCAGGCAGGCTTTAGAAAGGATTTGGCCGTAGTCGCACACGAAGAACAGCTCAGGTGAGTACTGAGCGACCTCGGCAATTGAAGCAGGGTCGTTGACGCTCTGCGGATCAAAGATCGGCAATCCATTTTCTGTGGCCCAATCGCGGACGGGCATGGGTGGCAACTTTTTCGCGTTGGGATCCACCATGGGCCTAACGACAACCAGCGGGATCTCATGCCCCTCGGCCATCAATCGCTTGCAGGTTGGTACTGCAAACGGTCCATTGGCCATCACAACAATCCGCATCGTGCGGTACCTTTCAGGTCGAGAAGTCTAAACCAAGACAACGACCGCTATCTATCGATTCTATTTAGCGGGTCGCTCTTTAACGCGTGGCGACTGGTTCGGCCGTGCATTATTTGCGCAGCTTAAGAGCCTATTGCTTTGTCCAGA
>JANPLP010000027.1:0-1558 GCA_031426595.1 Planctomycetia bacterium
AGCAGCCCATAAAAAACCGCTTCGCTGACGCTGCCGACGACCCACCAGCCGCTCATGCGCCCGCCACGTTTTTTTCCGAACAGCCTAAACAGCTTCGCCACCCGAGATCTCCACTATGCACTACGTCCAAGTTGCACCCAGCGTACCATCCCAGCAGCCTCTCGCCAGTGCCACAGTTACTCGCGTCTCCTGCACCAGCCCAAGAACTGGCTCCTCGATACTCCAAGCGATCTTCGCGTTGGCGATCCTTTTCAGCCTCGCATCATCGCTTCCAGCCGACTGGCCGCAGATCCTCGGCCCGAATCGCGACGGCCAATCCTCCGGTACTGCGCTACTAGCCACCGAATGGCCCGCTGACTTGAAACCTGTTTGGACCGCGGACATTGGCAACGGTTACGGCGGGGCTGCCATCGTTGGAAATTCCGTTTACATCATGCATCGCATCGGCAGCGAAGAGTTCCTTGAATCGCTTGATTCTGCCACCGGAAAAAGAATTTGGCGGACCCCGTGGAAAGCCACTTACCGGACCTCCATCGATCCCGACAACGGCCCGCGCTGCGTCCCAACGATCATGGGGAACAAAGCCGTCTGCTACGGAGCTGCCGGCGATCTCGCTTGCGTTCAAACCACCGACGGAAAATTACTTTGGACACGCACCCTCCGAAAAGATTACAAAGCCGAAGATGGCTACTTCGGTGCGGGAGCTTCTCCCCTAGTCATCGACGACCTGATCATCGTCAACATCGGCGGACCCAAAGCAGGCATCGTCGGCCTCGATCTCGCAACAGGTAAAACTCGCTGGACCGCCACCACACATGACGCCAGCTACGCCGCGCCGATTCAGTTGAAGCAAGTCGGCAAGTCCGGCAAGCCACTCGCTCTCGTCATCACTCGTCTGAAAACCGTCTTGCTCGATTCAGCCGACGGAAGCGTGCTATCGGAAGTCAACTTCGGCAGCCGCGGACCTACCGTTAATGCCGCCACACCCATCGAAGTTGCCCCTAATCAATTCCTACTCACCGCCAGCTACGGCATCGGCTCCACACTGCTCAATGTCGCCAACGCTAAACTCACTGAAGTCTATCGCGGCAATCAACTACTCAGCAGCCAATACAACACACCGGTGTTCATCAAAGACCGAATCATTGGCATCGATGGTCGTGAAGACGCCGGCGCATCCACCCTTCGCGCTTTCGATCCGCTGAAACAGAAAACCATCTGGGAACAAACCGGCTTCAGCACATCGCACTTAATCGCCATCAGCTCTCAAACTCTCGTCATTTCCGTTGACGGAAGTATCAAACTCATTGACGCAACATCCACCACTTACAAGCCGCTTGCCGAATCGCAACTTCCCTCCGGCACTTACCGCGCCCTCCCCGCGTTTTCAAAAAACCTACTCATCCTCCGCAAAACCACCGGCCCCAGCACTAGCCAATGCATTGCCATCCAACTTCCTTAACACTTATTGCTAGTGCTTTGTCCAGATTTAGTTTTAGGGTTGATCGTATTTGGGTGGCACGCCCTGAGGCTTTGCGAAGGGCGTGATTTGAGCGAC
>JANPLP010000028.1:0-2570 GCA_031426595.1 Planctomycetia bacterium
GAGCAACCGGCTGGATACACGTACCGCGCGGAGTTCGTGCCCGACAAACCTACCGACGATTCTCTTCAGCAGAACAATCGCGCCGACGCGTTCACTTATGTGCGTGGTAAAGGTCGTGTGCTGTTGATTGAAGACTGGAGCGCAGTCGGCGAGTATGGCACCTTTGTTGAGTCGCTGCGTCGGAGCGAAATTGAAGTTGATATGCAAACTAGCGACCAGTTGTTCACGTCGCTGCCGGAGCTGCAGGCCTATGACTGTGTGATCCTGGCAGGAGTCCCGCGTAGCAGCGGTGACACGGCGGAGGCGATCGCAAATTTTACAGACGAGCAACTGGACATTCTGGTTACTAATACTGAGCAGTTCGGTTGTGGCTTGATCATGCTGGGCGGTCCGAATTCGTTCGGCGCGGGGGGCTGGTCGAACACCGTGATTGAGAAAGCCATGCCGGTCGATTTTCAGATCAAGAACAAAAAGATCGAAGCGGTCGGCGCTCTGGCGATGATCATGCATGCATCGGAGATCGCACAGGGAAATTATTGGCAGAAGCGCATCGCGAGGTCTGCAATGGAAGTGCTTGGCCCGATGGACTACTGCGGTGTCTTGCAGTTCACGACGCTTGGGGATGCCTGGCTATGGGGCGGACAAGTAGGCATGCTGCGGGTCGGTGAAAATCGAGCCGCGATGATAAACAGCTTGAACAAGCTGACGCCTCAGGACATGCCGGACTTCGAACCATCGATGCGATTAGCTCTAAATTCGCTGTTGAAAACGCCTGCCTCCATCAAACACATGATCATCATCAGCGACGGCGACCCAACTCCACCGAGTGCTGGGATCGTTTCGCAATTTGCCAAAAACTTGATCAAAGTTTCCACCGTCGCCGTCGGCGCACACGGGCCCGCAGGGCATCAAGCGCTGCAAAACATCTCCACGAAAACCGGCGGCAATTATTACGTAGCTTCTAATCCCTCGGCGCTGCCAAAAATCTTCATGCGCGAAGCGATGCGAGTCTCTCGGCCGCTGGTGTATGAACCAGATGGAGGATTGCAGCCTCAAGTAACTTATCCGCATGAGATTGTGCAAGGCCTATCGCGGGACCTTCCGAATCTAAAGGGCTTTGTGCTGACGACGATTAAAGACAGTCCGCTCGTGGAAGTCCCGATTCGGTCGAGCAAACCGACTGAGGCAGAGAATCAAGCAGTACTCGCTACTTGGACTTACGGACTTGGGCGAACAGCCGTATTCACGAGCGATACGGGCAAACGCTGGGCTGGTGAATGGGCCGCCTGGCCAGGCTACGACCAGTTCTTCACTCAAGTGGTGCGTTGGGCGATGCGCCCGACGAAGAGCGACGCGAAGTTCAACGTGGCTACAAAAGTGGGTGATGGGCGAATTGAGGTGGTCGTCAATGCGCTTGATCAGCAGGACGAATTCTTGAACTTTTTGGACATGCAAGCGGTCGCGGTCGGCCCAGACTTGAAAGCGATCCCTGTCATCATGCGTCAAGCGGCGCCGGGAAGGTATGTTGGATCGTTTGAAGCGGACAGTGCGGGAAGTTATCTAGTGAATGTAATTCCCGGACCCGCTATGGCTCCTCTGACCACCGGGGCCAGCGTTCCCTTTTCAGATGAGTATCGAGTGCGTCAAACCAACATGAGCATGCTGTCTCAGTTGGCAAAATTGGAACCTGCTGGAACGGGCGAAGCTGGAGTGTTGAGTGAGCCGCTTGACCAACAGTCCTTTGAGCAGCTAGTGAAATCCACCGACGCGTTTCGCGGAGGATTACCACGGGCGCGAAGCATGCAAGACATTTGGCCTTGGTGCTTGTTGCTGGCATCCGTGTGTTTGTTTGCAGACATTTTTGTACGGCGAGTTTCTTTGGATTATGCGTATCCCGCAAAATGGGTATTAAAGAAATTGCGGCCCGGCGCGACTCTACAAGATGCAGCTCGTCAGCAAAGTCTCAATCAACTGCGCAGCAAGAAGTCTCAGGTGTCTGAAGCGATGGAACAGCAAAAGGCGACCACACGGTTCGAAGCGAGTGGCCCTGTGGAGTCATCTACGCTTGAGGAAGCCGCGAGCGGCAAGTCAGCCTTGGCCAGTGATGCACCGCGGACCGCTGGTTCGAACATGGCGTCGAAAGACGAAGAGGGCGGTTATACTTCGCGATTGCTGGCCGCCAAAAAAGCCGCCCAAAAGAAAACTGGTAACAACGAATAACACATCCCATTCACACGATTTCAAGTCGCACTTCAACTAACTAGTACTCATTACAGAGCCATCCATGAGCAACGTCGCAGAGCAGATGCAGCAACAGACCGATCAGTTTCGTGAGCGTTACAAAAAGGTAAAGGAGGAGATCGGAAAGACGATTGTGGGGCATGAAGAAATCGTGCATGGTGTGCTGACCAGCATGTTTGTTGGAGGTCACTGTCTTCTGGAAGGTGTCCCGGGACTGGGTAAAACGATGCTGGTGCGGACACTCGCTGAAGCCCTCAGCTTGCAATTCAATCGCATCCAGTTCACTCCCGACCTGATGCCCGCGGACATTCTGGGGACGAATATGGTTG
>JANPLP010000029.1:0-2197 GCA_031426595.1 Planctomycetia bacterium
GAGGATAGCTGCCGCATCAAGTGTTCGACGCCTGTCAAGTTCTCGATGCTGGCGACGTTCACAACCAATCGACCACCCGCTCGCAATCGTGACCAAGCCTCCTCAACTAACTTGATGACTGCACGTCCCGTCCCCCCGACGAAGACCGCATCTGGATCCGGAAGTTCGCGCCACGCTTCTGGTGCTTCTCCCAGGATAGGAACCACGTTGCCTGTGCCAAACTTACGCGAGTTCTCGATCAATAAGTTGTAATCCTCAGCCGCCATTTCGATTGCGAAAACGCGACCGCTGGGTGACAGCATGGCCGACTCAATTGCAACTGAACCGCTTCCCGCGCCCACATCCCAAACGACACTCTGTGGCCCCAAGTCCAATTCTGCCAGCGCTATCGCTCTCACTTCGCTCGGCGTCAGCAATCCGCGTTTGGGTCGGCTTTGCATGAAGCACTCATCAGGGTTTCCAAACAAGCGTTTGCCTTGAAGACTTGCAGGTCGGTCAGGCATGTTCGGCATGCGCAGCAGAATCATCACGTTTAGTCTTGCAAACGACTGGCTGGCAATTTCTTGCAATGTCCCTCGTGTTACGCGTTCATCGCGCGACCCTAGGTTCTCACAAACATACGCGGTGAAGTAATCGATTCCCTGCTCAATCAAAGCCTTCGCGATAGCCGCAGGCGGAGCTTCATCGGTGGTAAACATGCCGACCTTCTCCGCAGAACGAATGCGTTCGACGACTCGCGGGAGCCTCTGCGTCGCCAAGTTGGTCAGGTAAGCTTCATCCCAACTCTCCTTTACCCGCGCGAACGCCAACTGCATGCTGCTAACGTGCGGCAGTACTTCGAAGCGATCTTTGCCGAGCTTATCACACAAGTAACGCGACGTACCATAGAACAGCGGATCGCCGCTCGCCAAGAGCACCACCGGCAATTGCTCCGCATCGTCTATCGCGGCCGCCATCTGATCTAAATCGGCGATGGCCGTTTGCAAACGTTGACCGCTTGCATGCCCGGCACTTTGCTCAACTTTGCGAAGGAGATTGGCAGTTCCAAAAATGGTTCCCGCCGAAGCAATTTGATCAAGTGCTTGACGCGTTAAGCCCTCGAGTCCATCGTCGCCGATGCCGATAATTGTGATTTTGTGATTCAAGAAAACACCTTTATGATCATGGCGGGGACAAGTTAAAGTCATAGCCGCCGCCGCGCGGAATTGACCCCGACCCGAATTTAACTAGAGTTTCGCAAATTCTGCTTCGATCCGTAAGCCGCCTCGGCCACTGCTGCGTTAGATTTCCTTTCCCGTCGACTAGCCAATCGGAGCCCCTGCAGCCCTCGCAGATGACTGCACTGCGATTCTGGCGCTTCCGAGATTCAAACTGTTTCCGCAGCAGTTTTATGCTATAGTTAGCGGGTCTCCCCGAAGCACAACTGCTAACCCGTTGGCTTCCATCCCACCTACCTACCCGCCGGTTAATCGATGCGCCACGCAGTCACCCATACACTGCTGATAGCTGCACTTACGCTAATGGCCGTGCTGACGATTTCGCTTCAACCAAGCATTGCTGTACAGCCAATCGTCCCTACCCAACCAAGCACGGCTGAACAGCCAATCAGTTTCGAACTCGATGTGCAACCGCTGCTGACCTCAGCAGGCTGCAACGCGGGAGCCTGTCACGGAAAACAACGTGGCCAAAACGGCTTCCAGCTCTCTCTACTCGGGTTTGATCCCGATTTCGATTTCGATCAGATCACTCAACAGGCCCGCGGGCGGCGTCTCTTCCCTTCGTCGCCCGATAAGAGCTTGCTCTTAGTGAAAGCAACCGGTGAACTGCCGCATGGGGGCGGGCCAAGATTTACAATCGGCTCAGAATCCTACAATTTGCTTTTGAAGTGGATTCAGCAAGGTGCGCTACGCTCGATCGCAGGCGAAGCCAAGCTGGAAAGCGTCACTTTGGCGCAGTCGGATTTCGCACTTCGTCCCAATGAGTCTCAAAAGCTCCAGGTCACTGCTAAATACTCCGATGGATCAACACGCGATGTGACAGCGGTGACTTCCTATCTCGCCAACGAAGCCGCTGTGGTGACCGTCGATGCAAGTGGCGAGTTGACGGCTGGATCGTTGCCAGGCGAAACCGCCATCATGGCTCGTTACATGAATCATATCTGCGTCGCCAACGTCGTTATTCCGCAGACGCGCACCAT
>JANPLP010000030.1:0-9757 GCA_031426595.1 Planctomycetia bacterium
GATTTTGTGATTGCTCGAACGGCTTTCCGGGCAATCGATTCGCAGATTCAGCGATGGCAAGAGTTCACACCGGCTGAAGCGAAAGTCCGTATGGTTTCGCTGGCTCAGTCGCTTCGCGATCTGCCAGATTCAACTCCCGCAGAGAACTTGATCTTGGCGAGTAGTCTCGCTTCGCGAATGTTCACGCTGTGCCTAGAACGCGAAGACGAAGACCTCAAACCAACTATGCAAATCTGCGAACTCGTAATTCAACGTGTCGGTAAATCTACGTTGTCCACCGAGCCCAACGAGCGGTTGGCAAGTCTAACGAACTCCGACTTCGCAACAAGTGACGACCTTGCAGATCCACTCAACTCGGCAACGATGGAAGAGTACCCCGCGGAACAGCAGTTCACAGACGAATCATTTTCTGGGGAATCAATACCTGAGCAACCACTCGGCTCACAACAGTCGCTTGAGTACATCGCCTCAGACTTGGATACCGCCGAAGTTCCGCCACCTCCCCTACCACCTAATGCATCGGAGAATTCAACTCGTTCTCCGACGCTATTGGATACTCTGGATAAATCTTCTTTGCCGATTAATTCCAGTCAGCCACTCTCCTCCACAGGAGGTCGCGCGTCGCTTCGTCTAATCGCTACTCCATTTCGCAGCTCACTGAAATCCGGGTTGGTCGCCCAGGACAGCCCGCCAAATGAACCACCCCCGGCCGCGATTTTACCACCGGAAACCTACGCGAATGAATCCGCAGCTCAAGAGTTACAGCTAGCCGATGAACCATCCGCCAAGACACTTGCCGGCATTGAACAATTGCCGATTCACGAACTGGTACGACTGCTGGCAAGCGTCCAGCCGAAGGTGGCGCAAGCAGCAACGTTAGCACTTCGACGGCACGGGATGTCGGATAGCAAACTCAAACTCGCTATGCAGCTCGCCACCGGCACTGAAGAGCAGCGATTGGAGATTATCGATCAGTTCCCGATGAGAACCGATATAGATCCGCGAGTTTGGTTGCTATGGATGGCTCAAGATGGACAAACGGAAGTTCGCGGACGCGCCATCGCTCAGCTAAGTTCTATGCTTGACAATGATGTGATGCGAGAGCTTCGTCTACTTCTTAACCGCGAACGCGACCCCGAAATCGCTCAGCTGATTCGCAAGCTGCTCATGTCGCGCTGATTAACTTGCGGATGAACAGCCATCGTTTGTGATAGCGTTACTTGGGATCTGCGGAAAAGGCGGTGGCGGCAACTACTAGCCAGCCTATGATGAAGCACAAACCACCGGCGGGAACGATCGCCCAATGCCCCATTTGCCCAGCGTAAACCATGCTGTACAAACCGCCACTGAACAGAGCGATACCCAATAGGATGAACACGGCCGCAGTGCTCTTGAGCGTGGTAGCGCGACGACTGGTTGAGAGTCCGAGCGCCAGCAGCACTGCGGTGTGAATAAGGTGATATCGAACAGCGATCTCACACTGGTCCAAACGTTGGAGAATATCTGCTGCAGCTAACCCTTGGGCAATCAACAACTTTTCTAAGCCATGCGCTGCGTGAGCTCCTATGGCTACTCCTATTGCTCCAAGAATTCCTGCTAAAAGCACAATCCAGCGTATCATCGGGCGGCTTCCTAGTTTTTGCTTCGTGAATTGAATCGGGAGACTTTATTCAGCAACTTCTGCGCCCGACGACGATGAGCGTTCCAAATTCGTATTTGAAACGAGCTTCAAAGCGCTCTCGATCAAACGATCCATCGGAAAGGGCTTGCGAATATAGTCATCCACCCCAAGCAATTCCGCGTATTGCTTGTGGCGATTCCCTTCATTGCCCGTCACCATAATGACTCGAACTTTGTCGTGACCATTGCGACGCAACTGCTCAAGAACCAAAAAGCCGCTGCGCTTAGGCATCATCATGTCAAGTATCAGCAGATCGGGTGTGGTGTTTTCCGCCAACGCCAACCCCTGGTTTCCGTCGCGTGCGATAGTCACCTGAAATCCGTTCGCTTCCAGGGCATATCGCATCGACTCGATGATTTCGGCGTCATCGTCCACTAAGAGCACGTGGGGTTTGCGAGTCGCATCGGCGACGGGTGCGTTTTCGGGAGGCACATTGTCGGACATGATCATGAATCTTCGAGGTGGGCAGTTGTGGAGTGAAATGGATGCGACTCCATTCGATGAGCCTACAGTATAACTGCGAACGTTCCGGACAGAGACCAGGCACATTGGCTGCGTCACAAATCCACCTCACTGGAACGGGTCACGCTGATTTCGAAGCGTAATCCAGACATGCTGAGAATGAGCGGGACCACACGATGACGTGGCCCTCTTCAGCCGGCTGGTACAGAAAAGTTGCTTGCACGGGCAGCGGCGTTAAATGTGATGTCGCGGATTGAGTGATGTAACTCTCTCTGCTGCTGTTGGTTACGCGACCGCCAAAAAAACTCAGCTGCAACATCTGTGGATACTAGCCGCCTTAAGAATAAAACTTGACTCGCCCAGGGACTGCGCTACCATGACTTTGGCTCAAGCAATCGCTGTATCGCAGTCAGGAAGATTGGAGCCGCCGCAACTTCTGAGAATCGCTAGCCGTACAGGAATCACGACGACGGCATTGATAGCTTCTCTTTCCACGACCAATGCGGCGAGTCTACAGCAAGGATGTCAAGAGCACCAAACTAGGTGACTTGTTTCGATTCTCTCGTGTCAGAGAGTCGTTATCCTTTGGGGGGCTCGGCAATGATCAAAGCGTACTTGGGAAACATGTTTTCTGGACTCTTGTTTTTAAGCATGATGGCTTGCATAGCGACCTCGCCAGCAACGGCGGAAGATGCATCAGTCAGCTTTGATGCGCCTGCGATGGCTGTCGCTGTGCCCGTGAATCCTGAGGTGGTAAGTACACCGCTGACGGGCGGAAAACTGGTTCGAGTAAAGATTCCAGTTTCAACTTTTCTGTCACCTACTTTTGAAGGTGCAGTCAATGAGTATGTAGTGGAACTCCATTGCCCTCAGCAGACAATGCGCGTCGTGGATTTTTGGCCCAAGCAAGAGCTTTACTCTGACGTTCAGGGGACGGTAGCGGTCAACAACCAATATCACAAGGACAGCCATTTTGCTTTCAATGTCTCGGGGGGATATGAACCGTTCGTGCGAGGCAATGCGAATGGCGAGTTCAACGAGAAGATCGATTCGCATCAACAATTCAACCGTAAACCGCCGATGCAGTTGTTAACATCGTCCGGTACTGTTTTGAGAGGCTACGGAGTGTTCTTTAAGTTTCGCCCTGGTCCCGTGCCACAACTGGAGGGCGAACGCGAAGTAGCCATCCTGTTTGAAGTACCTACGAATTGGCGAGCCGATTTGATTCAAGTGACGATGCATGCGTCCGGGCTAAGCGGCTCTGCGCGATCTCGCATGCTCGGACAAAGCCGATTGTGGATGACTGTTCACCAGGAGGGAGATCAAGCGGCGGCCACGCAAGCCCAGCGATACGTGACCCAGGAACGTGCCCTGCGAGCGCTGGCCGCCGCTAGTCAGAAGCAGATCGAGGAAAAATCTTTGCCTACTATCTGGCACAAAGTGGGCGCCGCGCTCGAAGTGGTCGAGCCCAAGATACCGAGCGACTATCTAACTCAGATCTTGTTTGGCGCTTCGCCTGTCTCAGGGTCATCGCAACCCTACTTCGATAACGCGACAAACCGATTGCCTGTGAACGTTCGAGTTGCCATCCTCGATTACTGGGAACAGCGCGACGCCGTCCTCAAGCTGGCCACCGGTACGATCCGAGTCCGCGATCTGGCCGCCAAGTGAGAATGCGAATTGTAATAGCGTGCACTGCGGCCTAAGTCCCTAGTGTAGAATGGTTTACCTGCAGTGGAATCTACGAAAGCAGAACAACTTTCGTCAGCAGGGAAACAAATGAGCTCAACAGTGGAAAGCGATCGCGATCGGTTGCCGTGGATTCCCATCGTCTTTACTGCGATCTATCTCACGTTAGGCTTGGCGGCCGCGCTGCAGCGTGCGAATTGGGAATTCGTCTTCTACATTCCGATCGTGCTAGCACTAGGCATTATCGTGTTAAGCATCCGTAGGCGAGCTGGATTTTCCAACGGTTTGTTGATGGCGCTAAGCGTGTGGGGCTTATTGCATGTGTTCGGCGGAGTAGCGCGAGTTCCTGAGGGCTGGCCCATTGATGGTGACATCCCATCGTTCTACAGCTGGGAAATCATCCCTGGATATCTGGGTTATGACAAACCCGTACACGCGTTTGGCTTCGGCGTTGCAACTTGGGCTTGCTGGCAAGGCCTAGTGGCTGCGACGGGTGTGCAGCGTGCGACCGTTGGGTTAGTGACCCTAGCAGCACTGGCAGGAATGGGCTTGGGCGCAGCGAATGAGATTGTCGAGTTCATTGCCAGCCAAACCATGAACACGAATGTCGGTGGCTACGTCAACACGGGCGGGGACCTGATCGCAAACTTGCTGGGAGCGGCTGTTGCGGCACTTCTCATCTGGTTGCAGCAGCGCAACTCCATCCGTAGCGGGCGCCGCTAGGCTTTCGAGCGAATCAGAACCGCGCGAGTCGAAATGCATGAAGACAGAGTTTGGCCAGAATAATTTGGACAGAATGTTGTGAAACAACTGCGGCAACTTTCCCTCATCGAATGGATAACTCTCATCGGCATCGCAGCGATCTCGGGAGCCCTGCTACTTCCAGACTCGTCACTAGCGACTCGGCGGCAGATAGAACAACGCGTTCGCGAGTTCGACCGCAAAAGCGCTGCGAAACTTACCGATGGCTCAATCATCGCAACGCAAGCTGACATCAAAGGAACATGGCTCTGTAGACACCTCATGAACCGATCGTCCTTTACTTTCTCCCAACGCGCGGATGGCAAATTCGATTTGGAATTCAGCACGAGTGGTTGCTTCGGCGGGCATAACCTACGGAGAGTCGCATCGCTTGATAATGGCGTTATTCAATTGGATACTGCCGTAGCGGAGTATTTGCCGCGCACTTACGACACGCTCTATGTAGTTCGCATCGGCGAAACTCAATACCTGCTCCCCGCCGAGGGTCTAATAGATTTCGAACGGGAACTAACAAGCGGCTCGGAGGATTGGCAGTGGCACGTCTTCCGTCGGAGGTCGGACACACTCGACCCCACTTAACGGCAGAAAGCCCTAAGGAACTTTTGCGCCCCACTGCAGTACTTCGCTGGCAAAACGCTGGTGGGGTAACTAGTTCGTCGATAGAAAAGTCCATCAACTGGAGGAATTTTCCGTAGCGATTGACTTGGTCCTCGCTTTCCAAACTGCGACAGTTGACTAGGATTGGTACTCGCAATCCACTTGGAAAAGGCAGGCTATGGATCCGTTGTTAAGTGAAAAGATTCTAATTGAAACCCACCCTGATTGGTCAGGAGATCGGTTTCTCGTTATTTCGCCTGGGCGTTCCCAACTTGGATGGCAACTTCTCGCAAAGCATCCCGAGGCAGCAGTTCAGGCGTGGTATTGCGATCTTTATCAGGCCGGCGAAGCCAGGCTGACGGCGAAAGAAGCTGGAAGCAACATCGATATTCGTTGCGCGGCGGATTTGCCCGACGAAACTTACGATGCCGTTTTTATGCCCGTGTTGAAACGCGGCGAGGCGGAGCTGACGCGCGAGTTGATGCAGCAAGCTCATCAGCGACTCAAAGTTGGCGGTTACTTAGCGATGGCGGTCGACAATGCAACGGATACTTGGTTGCACGACCAAATGAAGACAATTCTTGAAAAGGTAACCGTGCAGCAGCATCCTGAAGGCCGCGCGTACTGGGGACGCAAAACGGGTCCCTTAAAGCGAGTGAGAGATTTCAGTTGCGAGTTTCAGTTTCGTGACGAAGACCGAACTATCACTGCCATCAGTCGACCAAGTGTTTTTTCGCATCGGAAGATCGACGACGGCGCACGCCAACTGATCAAGCAAGTCGAGATCGGGCCAGAAGATAATGTGCTCGATTTTGGATGTGGCAGCGGCGTTGTGGCTTTGGCTTGTGCTGGTCGAACGAGCGGCCGCGTGATTGGGGTGGACGCAAATGCACGCGCCGTCGATTGCTTGCAGCGCGGTGCCACAACCAACGGCTTGCAGAATGTCGAAGCGATCTTGAACGCCAACGGGCAACTAGGTCTATCGGTCAAGATCGATGTGGCTCTGGCGAACCCACCTTACTTCGGCGATCAAAAAATATGGCAGCACTTTGTGGAAGCTTGCCTCGAGTCTTTACGTGTAGGTGGAGCTTTGCTGATCGTTACGAAACAACCGAACTGGTTTGCCGAGTATCTTGATCCAAGGCTCGAGTCGCTGAGCGTCGCACAATCGGGACACTATTATTTAGTCCACGGTTGGGCTCTCCCGTAGGCATCGATCGATCAGAGGATCAGTTCATCGCTCACTGGATCACTTCAACGCGAGCTCACTATTCCTCTTCGTCACTGAGCGGCTCGGCGTGGGAATCGTCCAGACCTAATTGACTCAGTCGGCGCAGGAGCCGTGGACGACTGATGCCTAACCAACGAGCTACGCGGGCTCGGTTCCGCGGAGAAAGTTTGATCGCCCGCGAGATGATAATTCGCTCCAGGTCCAACAGCACTTCATCCAGCTTGATCGGCTCAATTGCTTGATCACTCGGCGCGACACTTCCCGCAAAAGTGCGAATGCCGACCGGTAAATGTTGGCTCTGGATGGCGGTTACGAACACCGCATGCTGAAGCATATCGCTCACGCATCTTTGGAGTTCAGCTAAGTTCTCAGGCCATGAGTACGCGGTTAACAAATCCGAAGCTTCGGCCGAGAGATTCAGTAGACTGCGACTCAGTTTGGTGCACTGGGCGGCAAGCGATTGCTGGACAAGAACCCCAATATCTTCACGGCGTGCAGCCAGCGCGGGCAAGTGAATCTCAATCGGAGCCAACATCGACACGAATTGATCCCAGGGTGCACCGCGTGTGAACAACTGCGGAGCGGCCTCCCGACTGGTTGCTGCCACGACACACGCATCACTATGCACCTTCATCCACTCAATGATCGGCGTGACCGATGCAGTGCTCAACTGATCGATCTGTTCGAGCACCAGCAATTGCGCGGCGCGCGGTGACGAAGCTCGCAATCGCCCTTCAAATACTTCGAGCATCCCCAGCAGCAATTCTGTATCGAGCGCAGCGCAGTCAAGTGGAAAAAACTGTCCAGCTATTTTTTGCATCCCGATGCGACGAAGGCGACCTGCGAAAATCCCGCGTACGACATCGCTTTTGCCTATGTACTTAGGGCCGCTTACCAAAACGTTGCTGTCCCCTTGAATAGCCATTTGGGCGCGCTGCATGGCTAGTCGAATTGCAGGGCTTTCACCTAGCAAGGGGAGCAGTCCACTAAGGCTAGACCATTGACTGCGCAAGCGGACAAGTACTTCGTGTATGGGTCTCCGGTGCAACGGGTTGTCACTTCGAATTTGCGGTAACTGCGACTTAATCTCCTCCCAGTCGCCAAGAACCACGACCACGAGAGAAAGGGTATTCGAAGGATCGCGCAGGGGTAAGAACAGTTGCCCCGTCGCCGTAGAGCCGAAGACAATCGGCGCAGTTAGTTGCCGAGCCACAATTTGGCCTTCAAGCGCGCTGACCGGCGGTGCCAGAGCCGTCAAGAGAGCTCCGTAAGGCGAATCGTCGGATGCAATTTCCCAAGAGCAACGTTTTCCAACCAACTGAGTCGCATCCGCTTTCGCCATTTCGCACAACCAAGCGTTGGCAAACAGCACTTCGCCACGCCAGTCCAAAATCGCCAGCGGTCGACCAAGTTCATCGAGGCTTTTGGCTAGAAGTCGACTGTTACCACCTCGGTACTCTGAAGTCATCGAATCGCGCTAGTTGGTTTTGAAGAGGCGTAGTGTCACCGGGTCTTTTTGCCACAGAATAACATCGAAGTAAAGCAAACCAAACTGGCTGAACAACGAGGTTCAAGCCGCCACTCACGGGTGGTTGCCGATTCGGCACCCGTCGGATAGCTTGACGGATCGGCGTCGGTTTTATGCTTGTTTTGTCCAGATTAGTTTAACGGTTTGCTATGTCCACGGGTGTTTCCTCAGAGCCATATTTCCAGCAATTGTTCGCTCAGCGTATCGGCGGTTCCAATTATGGAAAGGGAACCGAGATCTACAAGTTCGAGAAGATCAAGCGCGCGAAACGCAAGGCACTGGCGGATTACCCAGATCGCCCGTTGGTGGACTTTGGCATCGGCGAGAACGACAACATGGCTAGCCCGATGGTGCGAGAACGCATGTCGGCGGAAATCAATCGCGTCGAAAATCGGGGCTATGCGGATAATGGAATCGCAGCCTACAAAGATGCGGTCGCGCGATTCATGCAGCGCAATTTTAAAGTCGAATTGGATCCGACCCGCGAGATCAATCACTGCATCGGCAGCAAGACGGCACTAGCCATGCTGCCCGCTTGCTTCATCAACCCTGGCGACATCACGATGATGACTGTCCCTGGTTATCCTGTGGCAGGCACCCACACCAAATATTACGGCGGCGATGTGCACCGCTTGCCGCTTCTTGCCGCCAACGACTTTTATCCCGATTTTGATTCGATTTCGCCGGAGACTTGGCAACGAACCAAGATGCTGGTGCTGAACTACCCGAACAGCCCCACAGGTAAAGTTGCCACGACCGATTTTTACAAACGTGTTATCGAGCTGGCGCATCGCCATCAGTTCATAGTAGTGCAAGATGCCGCTCACATCATGCTTAGCTTTGAAAGCGAGCCGCTGAGCTTTCTCTCGGTTCCTGGCGCTCGCGAGGTGGGAGTCGAAGTGCATTCGATGAGCAAAGGCTTTGACATGATCGGCTGGCGCATCGGCTGGGTCTGCGGTAACGCAACTCTAGTTCAGGCACTGGCAGACGTAAAAGACAATAGCGACTCCGGCCAGTTCGCCGCGATCCAGCAAGCTGCTGCGGCGGCGCTTGACGAGCCTACAATTCCGACGCAGATTCGTGCGAAGTATCGTCGACGTTTAGAAAAGTTGGTCGCGATGCTCAAAAGCTGCGGTTTCCAGTGCTCGATGCCCGGCGGTAGCTATTTTCTATACACGCCGTCGCCGAAGGGTGTCGTTGGTGGCTTATCGTTTGAAAATGCCGAACAGGCCAGCCAATACTTGATCACTGAGAAATCGATCGTGACCGTGCCCTGGGATGATGCAGGCCCATTTTTGCGGTTCTCAGTTACTTATATGGCAGACGACGAAGCAGCCGAAGATGCTCTGATGGCGGAGAGCGCCAAGCGTTTAAGCTCGCTCAAACTTCAGTTCTAGAGTTCAGCAACACTACTCGGTGATCCCCTCTGCATCCATTAAAAATCCAGGCTTGGTCGCACGTAGTATTTCTGCAATGGTGGCACGGTCGCTGTCCGTCAGTCGCTCGTAACCCGCAGGAGGCGTGAGGGCAGTCAACACTTCCGTGACGCGCTGTCGAACATAGTTCATCACCGGCAAAGGCATGCCGTCGAAGGCTTTGCTGTAGATCAAGTAACTGCACGGATATTTGAGCAATCGCTTCGAGAGATCGAACTGCCGGAGACTACGCCCCTGAGAATCGGTTTTCCCCGTTGCAGAAAATTGTTCTGCGAATTTCGAAGTGCCCGCGACCGGGTTGGTAAGCTCGACTTCGTCAGCGAACAACATATAACGCACAAGAGCCTCTGAAGCAGTAGCGATGCGCCGAC
>JANPLP010000031.1:0-5840 GCA_031426595.1 Planctomycetia bacterium
CCAAACGTCGGCACATCAAAACTCAACAACTCCACATCGGGCAAGCGCGATTGACTGCCAACGGGCACCGCGAAAATGGGCACTTGATCTAGCCGCAATCGCATCGCCATCTCGACCGGAGGTTGACCTGTATTCCAGTCACCGTCAGACGCCATCACTACGGCTCGCAGATTCGGGTGATCTTCGCGAGCTTGTTTCAGTGCGCCATACAGGTCACTTTGGTTCTGCAAGTCCCCGGCGCCGAACGGAGTTAACACAACTTTCAGTTGCGATCCGACGTCCGTCCAAGCCTCCTCTTGCATCAGCCCCGAGATTGCCTGCTCGCGCGATTGCAAAGTTCCCATGGTCGTATCGCTCAGCCCCACATCGAGCGTTGACATACTGAGCGAAGCATCGCCCAGCACCACGACCGTCGGTTGCTGTTCAGGCAAGAATTGTTCGACCGACTCGGGTTGATTTAGCAGCACGACCACGAAGCCAACGATAAATGTCCGCAGTAACTCGAGCCACAGGATTTGGCGCCGAAACCCGCTGCGCTGCCAAGCGAGCAAACCCAGCGTAACCACAATTGCCAAGACTGCGAGTGAAACCAACAACGTTCCGGCAGTCCACTGAAAGCTCAAACTAGTCTGCGTCATGTTGAATAATGAACTTTCAAAGAAAACAATCGATCGCGAACGTAACGATCCGCGACAAACCCAACAACTGCGTCGCCCTCACCATCGCGCCAGACCGGACGCGCGCACGGGACTATTGTACTGTGAACGGATCGTAAAGTGCTCTGCCAGAAACAACGACCACTGAAATGCATCGGAGCACAGGAGATTCAAAGCCCGGCAGACGATACAAAAAAAGCTCACAGCTCCGCGGATCGACGTGTCGTCCGCTGGGCTTTCCTGAGCAGTGGCAAAAAAATAGTGACCGAGGAGTAGCGCAGAGATGAGGAGAGAAGTGAAAATGGATGGCGCCATCCGCAACTGAATCCGCAGCAGCGACGAGACCTACGAACTAAAACTCAAGTTTCAAGCCGCATTTCAGCTGGACTTGCGAGGCTGCGTGTCGGCGGCTGGAGAGACTGCTAATTCCGGGCTTGGGAGGCCGTTTTCAAGGGAGGTGTTTGTCGTCTGGACAGTTTTGACGGCGGAGGCCAGTTCGCTCGACTTGATTGCGGCTTCCGCAGGGCTTTGAGAGTTCGCAGGACGTTCGGTTCGTTGTTGTTCGAAGTGGAGCAATTCTCGCTGCAAAATGCCCAAAAGCGTTTGCAGTAACGCGACTACCATAGGCCCCACCACAATCCCGACGGGCCCAAGTGATTGAACACCTCCCAGCACACTTAGCAGCGCCAGCAGGGGATGCAATTGCGATTGCCCGTGCAGCACAAAAGCTTTGACGACGTTATCGATCGTACCCACTACTAAGACGCCCCAACATGCGAGCGCGATGGCTGCGGTGGGCCTGTTTTCAAAGAACGCAAGGTAGCAACAAACCGGAATCCAAACGACCGCGGGCCCTACGAATGGAACAAGTGCAAACATACAGGTCAACATGATCAGTAGGGGCAAGCTATCCATGCCGGCAAAGTAGTAACCAACCCCAGCCGTCAAACCTTGAACGAGCGCGGATAATAGAGTTGCTAACACGACCGCACGACTGATGCGATCAAACTCGAGCAATAATTCTTCTTCGTAGCGATCATCGAGCGGACTGAGATGCATCATGTTTTTAATCATGCTGGGTCCGTCTAGAAAGAAGAAGAAGGTCGCCACCAGCAGAATCACTCCGCCAAAAATTGTCCGCACAAGAAACGAACCCGTCGCTCCTGTGAACGTAACCAAACGTGGCTGCAAGAATCCCACGAGTTGTGCGGTCGACTGCTTGATCTGCTCTTGCGAGGGATTGGCGATCTCTTTTGCGAAGGCCAAGTAAGTTCCACCGAGCAGCGCTGTCTTTAAAGCCGTGTATTGCTGCGAGAGCTCTACAGCCGTTTTCTGAAAGCTCAGTTCACCTTCAGCAGGTGTCGCAATATTATTGGCTAATACCAGAATCGAATCGAACTGGTCGTCGTACAGCGAACCTTTCGTAGCGCGCACCTTTTCGCGGAACTGAGCGAACGTCTCGGCTGCAGCTTTTCCTAAACGAATCACATCGCTCTCGATCTTCGGTGCGGTCGTCGTATCAGCGGCGTCCATAATTCGATTCACGTCTAACTTGGCGGCTCGTAATTCCTCTTCGTAATCCAAGTGCAACCCCAGCGAATCACGAACTTTGGTAAGTCCGATGCGGATGCCGGAAGGGGAGACTTGCGATATGAGTTTCACACCCTGAACACTAGCCGCTGTAAGAACCGTTCCCAGAGGTAGCAAAACACTGATCATGATCAACAAGGTCGTGATCGCCGCTGACAGTTTTTCCCGGTGCCCCGTTTTCGTGAGCACCCAGCGATGCAGCGGATGAAAGACGACCACCAAAACTGCCGCTAGAAACACGGGGACGAAGAAAACCACCATGACGTTGTAAAACAGCAGACCGATCACGATGATAATGGCGATCAGGACAGCAAACGATATCATTCGACTCATAGCGAGATTTTCAGCACTCTAGGATAACGGAGTAGATTGTAAAAGTGGCATGCTGGGTGCCGCCGAGCAATTCTGCGGGCTGCTGACTTCAGCAGGCAATACGTACCCCGCGCCAGGGAAAGGCTAGCAACACGCCGCGATCACTTCGAGCCGCTGGAATGCGCGGCGACGAATAGTTTACGCGAAATTACTCAAGTGCTGTGCGCCCTCCGAAACATGAGTCAGCCGCCATCGGAGCTATGCGGAGGCGGCAAGGTCGTTGAAATCGATAAAGTCAACCACGACCTCTTTAGTTTGTGGGGCTTGGGCGTCGATAGCAAGACGGATGGATTCTTTTTTCGCCATGGAGGCCCGCCGTCCGATGACTCAGACTCGATGGATTCAAAAACTTCGATCGCTAGCACAGACCTTCACTCAACTGAGCTCGTGCAAGCAGGTGAATGGCAAGTGGCGCGCGGGCCAAACCAACCAAGATTGGCCGACGTTACGCTCGACTGTGTTTGCATGCCTGACGGCTAGTGCGGCATTGCCAGCGTCGACTGTATCAGCACAAGTCAACGGCAATTCGGCGGTTAACAATTACGAGCAGTCCGCGTCGGACCGATCGCAAGCGAATCAGCCTGCGACGACACAACTAACCAGTACAGTGGCCGCAACGGAAGCGAGCTCGAATTCACTTGAGATCATCATTAAGCCGCTGGCGAATCAACGCTCGGCGCCCGTTGTGACTGCGATGAGCGCGTCGACGGATGGCAAGTATCTGGCTATAGCTGGCGATGATCATGTAATTCGTTTGTTTGACGTGGTAACACAGTCGACCGTTCGCGAACTGTCAGGCCATACCGATTGGATTCAGTCGTTGGTCTTTTCGGCGGATTCACAATCGCTTTATTCAGCCGGCAATGATGGTCGCATCCTGCGTTGGGAGCACGCTTATCCTGTGGCGGCGCAGGAGATCGTCAAACTTCCCTTTGCAATTCGTTCGCTGAGTCTTGCGTCGGAGCGTCAATTGCTCGCAATTGGCGGTTTCTCGGATGACATCAAAATTTGGGATCTGCTTACCGGAACATGGAAGCATGAATTCAAGTGCGAATGCCGCGATCAACGCTGCGTACGATTCAGTCCTGACGGGGGCAAGTTGCTGTGCGGAGGGAGAGATGGCAGCATTCGCGTGTGGGATGTCGAGTCAGGTAAGTTGATTTTGGATAAGCACTTGCATCGTTCGAAAGTTTTTACCGCGGCATTCTCGGCGGAAGGTGACATGATTACGAGTGCGGGTGAAGATCGTCACTTGATTCGTTACGACTTAGCCACCGACCAAATCAAGCTAGATCGTGAAATTGCGACCACCAAATTAATGTCGATGTGCTTGGTCAATGACCAACTCGTAGCGGTCGCTGGTTCGGATAATTCCATTCGGCTTTACGACATGCAAGCGGACATTGTCCGTGCGAACTTGCGCGGTCATTTTGGCACTGTGGCGATCATGTGTCCCTGTGGGGATTTGCTGGCAAGCGGGTCGTTTGACACCACAGTAAGAATCTGGGACCTAGAAGCGGAAGTTGGTCAGCAGTCGAAACCCGCGATGCCAGTTGGTTTGGCGCCGCTTGACGTGGACGCCAGGAAGCGGATTACGTAGGCATTGATCGGGACGCTGCTTAGTACCGCGAGTTATGACACGGAGGTGTCTGTTGTTTCTAAAAAACAAAGTTCGTCAACTGTCACATTGGTTTGGCTCTGGAGAGCGTCAATTGGCGCTCGCCGCGGCAAGAGGTGTGGCATTGCAGCCCCGCTCCAAGCGTTCGGTGGTTCGTACGCAAATGCTAGAAACGATGGAGAAGCGGTATTTAATGGCCGCGGATCCGATTTGGGTTGGAGGCGTGTATGTTGAAAGCGATATCGGCAGCGACATGCACGGTGACCTCTTCTACATTACGTTTAAAGGTGGTGCTGACGCGACTCAGCTCACCCGCTTGACGATTGACGGTGATCTAAACACACCGGGGTTTGGATTGGGCGATTTGTTTTTTGATACAGCGGATACTGGCTATGGCGCTGATCACTCCTTCGCATTCCAAATCGAAGACCTAATCACCGCCAACCCGAATGCCTCGGTGCGTGCTACGGTGCAGGATGGCTCAACTAAACTGATCCTGGACTTCACGAACTTCGTCGCTGGCGACAGGTTAATCTTTTCGATTGATGTCGACGAAGTTCAATCGTTTGATCCGAATGAAACCGATCTGGCGGTACTGAACTCTAATTTCGATCCGATCACTTCAGGTGTCGAGTTCCAGCACTCCTTGTTCAAAGCTGAATTCACCGCGCCGCACTATGAAAATGTCGCTGGCCAAGACAAGTACCTGAACGTTTATGATGCCAAGTTCGTACCCGGCGGATTGCCGCTCCCCGCAGATAATGCGGATGGCAAACGCGACCGCTCAGCCGGGGCAATCTTGTCACTGCAACAAGTCCCAAAACCAATCTCGCTGGCAGGTATCGTCTTTGAAGACAACAACCAAGACTTAATCATCCAGCCAAGCGAGGCGAGACTGTCCAACGTGAGGCTCGACTTGTATCGTTTGGAAAATGGCGTCTACGTAGCCACCGGTCATTCGACCACCACCGATACGCAAGGGAATTACAAATTCGGCGTTGAACTCGGTTTGAAACCGGGCACGTACCAAGTTCGCGAATCACAACCAGCTGGCTATTTCAGTGTAGGCGCAAAACCAGGCAAGATCGACGGCGTGGGCATTGTCGGCCAGACCGTCAGCGGCAACCTCGATTGGCTGACCGAGATCACGATTCCATTGGGTGATCAGCATGCGACGGAACTGAACTTTGGTGAGATTCGTCCATCATCGATCGCTGGCAAGGTCTGTGTTTCGGAAGGTGGTTTCACTTGCTTTGATGCAACCGCAGTAACTCGACCGCTGGCCGGAGTTACCGTGCAGTTGCTCAACTCCAATGGTCAAGTCATCGCCACACGACTCACCGGTGCCGATGGCACTTATAAGTTCAGCGACCTGCTACCAGGAACCTATTCCATCGTCGAGCTCACACCTTCTAACTTACTGGAAGGCGATGCTCGAGTCGGTTCCATCGGCGGTCAACTTGCCAACGGCAGCGAGATCCGGCAAATCGTTTTAAACGGTGGCGTTCACGCAACAGATTACGATTTCTGTGAACTGGTTCCGAGCGAGCTGAGTGGCCATACCTACTTCGATCAAAACAATAATGGGCGACGCGAGACTAGCG
>JANPLP010000032.1:0-11433 GCA_031426595.1 Planctomycetia bacterium
CAACTGACTCTACCCTTAGAATCGTTCAACTTTCGCAGCCAGGAATCCCGATACCCCCACAGTAACGCAATTTAAGCGGCTTGGTTTCAGCCTACTGAGATCAAGCAACAAGCACAATTGGCGGCAAGGATGGGGCAATGACGAAGCATATTCAAACTCGCAATTCGACTGCAGCAGCCAACCGATTTAACCTGAAGCGTTTATTGCGAACCGCTGTTACAGCCAGTGTCGTCACCAGCTGCTTTTCTATCGCTTCAGCTCAAACAGATCTCGCGCTGCCTCCGCTCCCTAGCGATACGAGCGGTTGGTCGCTGCCAGTCTCCCAAGAATCCGCAACGCAGCCCACCACATCGCCGCCAGCCACGCCTGCGACCAGCTTGGGCAGTCGCTCTGCCGCTCAGCGTGTTTCGAAACTGCTGGGTCTGAAGAAGTCTGGTGGTTTGGTGGCTAACCAGTTTGCTGCGGCGTCAGTTTCTGCGTTGCCGATGGCGACGACGCCGACATTGGATCTGCCAGCGTTTCCTTCAACCGCGGCGCGCAACGGTAGCCCAGCTCAATTGACATCGAATGCTCCTGAAATTTGTCGCTCAAGCGGTTCGAAGTCGCAAGTAGTTTGCGAAGACAACGTCGTACTTGCATCCGCGCAAGAGTTGCCGAAGCCTCCGCAACTCTCACCCAATAACGACGCCTCATCGCTGGTTCCCCCATCGCTGCCGACAAGCGTACAGTTACCGAAGTTCACTTCAGCTCAGGCAACTTCAGCTCAGGCAACTTTCACGGATAGTTCTACTTCCGAAGAAGAGTCAGCGGACGATTCCTTGAGTGAATCGTTGATCGATATCGAAATTCCGTTGATCGCTCCCGCGCCAGTTGCGCAAGCTAAGCAACGGCTACCGGCGCTGGTAAAACGCCCCCCTGCCATGCAATTGCACATCGGGGGCGAAGCAAATCGTAAGGTCACTATGGCCGCGCAGATGCAGCATGTAGCACCGACTCCTGTGGGGGCGGTTGAAAACAACAAAACCAAGTTTTCATTGAGCGATTCGAGTTCGCCCGAGAACCAGCCAGTCGTGCAAGCCATTAGTCGTAGCAGTGGATTGTTGGCAGCGGCGGTCGAGCCGACGCGTCCTCTGAGCTCACCGACAAACTCAAACCCCATGAACGTACGCATCGAAGGGGAGCCTGGATTTGCCAAAGCGATCAATGCTTCGCCTTCGCTCACTACCAATAAACCGATCTCTGCATCACCAACTCCTTCGACCATTGCTACGAAGTCGCCATCGGTTGGAAACTCCAGCCGTAACGCGACGCACAAATCGGTCTCTGACAACACTCCCGATCCTATCCCAGCAATCGGTGAACGCTTGGAAGTAGATCTGCATGAAGCGACCAACGTTGAAACTTCAAATCCCATTAGCGGCTTGTCGATTGAACATCCTGAGCTGTGCCAAGTGCTAAAGAGTGGTGAACGCACCATCTCGCTCGTCGGATTGAAAGCTGGGCAGACTCGCGTTGCTTTGTTCACTTCCGATGCAGCCGGGGATCGCAAAATTGAAATTCGAGACGTCGTCATCGCCGGTACTGAGACGCGCCAAGCGGATATGAAATCGATGGCAGTCGACATCGGTCGGAGCGTGCACAACATGTATCCCAAGAGCCGAATCGAAGTGATCGCGGAGGCCGAAGGATTGACTGTGCAAGGTTATGCGAGCACCGAAGATGAAGCCAAGAAGATCATCAGCCTAGTGCGCCGCACTTCGCTGCAGCCGGTTGTCGATCGGCTGGCAACATACAAATAGCTAACGCTTCGCTCGCAGTTCACTCGACGAGCTTAGCGCCAGGGCTGCAATCGCGCAGCAGACATCGATATCGGATTCGTTTGTTCGCTCACCATGTGCGAACGCTGACAGGGTGGCTTTACTAGCAAGAATGCCAATTTGAGGATTACCATGCGTAAAATCCTAACAACTACTAAACGCGGTTTGTCGGCAATTGCCGCAGTTGGCCGCCGAACTTGTTTAGCTGCCATGCTGGCGACGTCGCTCTCAGCAATCAGCACCGAGTTCGCAATCGCACAGTCGCCCTATGGCGCCTCTCAATCATCGGTGCCGATGGCCGACTCCGGTGACACAAGCTTCGGCTTGGTTAGCGGCGCTGCAATCACAGATGAATCCGAGTCGCTGATAACGGGCTCTGGCCGCGGACGTCCGCTTCAGAACCAGGTGCCAGCGACGTTGGCTTCCATGCCTTCCGTCGTTGGACCGGACGGTGGCTACTATGACGGAGGCATGGTCTCCGGCGGCGCTCCGTGCTACACACCGGGCTGCGACGTGTCGTGGTACGTCGGCTACGAGGCACTCTGGTTGCGTCGCGAAGGGGACGAGAACTTTTCGCTGACACAGTTCACTCGTATGAACGAGTTCGATTACGAATTGGGTGAGTTTGGCGGACGTATAACAGCTGGTCGCTTGTTCGATTGCACCAACGGCGTCGAAGGAGTTTACACGGGGCCGTACAGATGGCGTCGCGGTTCAACCAGAACCGATCCAGGCAACGTTGATAGCCGCTTCTTCCCGAACAACGGCATAACTCCCGCGAACATTGATTCGTTCACGGACGCGGACCAACAAGTTCAAACCTATGAAGCCAAATTCAGCAGCTACGAAATCAATCGCACTTGGTGGACTTGGGACGTGCTGCAAACCATGGTCGGACTTCGCTACATCGATTATGAAGAAGACTATGCTCTGTCAACTGCCAAGGGTGGTGTCGGAAACGGCTTGTTCCAAGCGAACGTCAATAACGTTGCTGTCGGTCCACAAATCGGTGCTCTACTGATGCGACCTGCCAGCCTGCGAGCCAACTATGGCGTTCGCGGTAAAGCAGCCGTGTTCGCAAACTTTGACGAGGTAAATTCGTTCTTGAGCGATGCTGGAGCTGTCCGCCTGTTCAACAACGACAGCTCAACCGATTTCGCCGGTCTGATCGAAATGGGCGTTTTTGGTAACTACCAAATTGTTCCAAGCGTTCGCTTAACGGCCGGATATGAGTTCATGTTCTTGCCCGGCTTCGCAACGATCCCCGGACAGAACTACACGCTGCTGAATCCGAGCACCGGATCAAGCGTTCAGAACGACAGCGAAGTATTCCTGCACGGTGGAAGTTTAGGGGTTCAGATCCTCTACTAAGCACTCCACGAATCGATTGCTGGCCCGCCGCAATTGCTTTCAAAAAGACTCAAAACGCAGCGTTCATTACGCTGCGTTTTGTCGTTTCACGATGCGATTCCACACGCTAGGCACTTAGTCCAAATCGCCCTATCTGCTAAACTGAGCACGTCCAAATCGACTGGCTCAATCAAGAATACGAAGCTCAAACATGATTAATATTCAGTTGAAAGAACAACTCGTCCGCCACGTTCTGTCCAAAGTTCGCATGCCAGGGCAATACATCGGCGGCGAGCGTAACATTGTGGTGAAACAACACGACGAAGTGGCTGGTAAGCTCTGCCTGTGCTTCCCCGATGCATACACGATCGGTATGAGCCACCATGGCCTTCAAGTCCTTTACTCACTCATAAACCGTCGCTCAGATTGGGCCGCCGAACGCTGCTTCACCCCATGGCCCGACATGGAAGAACAACTCCGCAAATATAACCTGCCTCTCTATAGCCTAGAGACCTTTACGCCCCTGAAGGACTTCGATGTCGTAGGATTTTCATTGCAGTATGAGATCTCTTCGCCCAATGTCCTAACCATGCTCGACCTCGGCGGCATACCGCTGCGCGCTCATCAACGAACGATGGCCGATCCACTGATTTTGGCTGGCGGTCCCTGCGCACAAAACCCCGAACCGATGGCTGAATTCATCGATTGCTTTGTAACAGGCGATGGCGAACCTTCCCTCCCGGAAATCTGCGATCTGTGGTTGAGCCTTCGCAACGCAGCACGCGAGAACGGCGGTTGGCTGTCCGGTGAAGCCGGGCGTCAGCAGCGCGAGCAAGCACTCGGGGAACTCGCCATGCGACTGCCGTATGCCTATGTACCAAGATTCTATATTCCGGAGTATCGAGATGGCCGCATCGTAGCCCTCAATCGCTCGCGCAGCGATGTACCGGAGACGATCGAGCCCTGCGTGATCCGCGATCTTGACGGCATTCCCCTTCCAACATCACCCGTGGTCCCTTACGTCGAATGCGTGCACGATCGCATTGCTATCGAAATCATGCGGGGCTGTCCGTGGCAATGTCGGTTCTGCCAAAGCACTGTGATCAAGCGTCCGCTGCGCATTCGGTCCGTCGAAACAATTATCAATGCAGCGCTCGAAAGCTACCGTAACACAGGCTTCAATGAGATCAGTATCTTGTCGCTCTCCAGCAGCGACTACCCGCACTTCGAAGAGCTGGTGACCAAGATGAAAGCCACCTTCAACCCCATGGGTGTCAATATCTCGGTTCCCAGCCTACGAGTCAACGAACAACTGCGCACCCTCGCGGATCTTGTCGGCAACGGACGCTCCGGCGGCCTAACACTTGCCCCCGAAGTCGCTCGCGATGACATGCGCGAACAGATTCGCAAGAAGATTAAGAACGACGATTTGTACGAGGGCTGCCGCGTCGCGTTCAAAAACAATTACGAAACCGTCAAACTCTATTTCCTCTGTGGTCTACCAGGCGAACGCCCAGTCGATCTCGAAGGTATCGTCGAAATGGCAGAGACGATCGCCAAGATCGGACGCGAAGTAAAGGGTCGCTTTCCTAAGGTGACCGCCAGCGTTTCCAACTTTGTTCCCAAATCGCATACAGCCTATCAATGGAACGGTATGCAACGTCGTGAGTACTTCCAGTGGGCACACAAGTACTTGTGGCAGAAACGCACAATTCGCTCCGTGAATATCAAATGCCATAACGTTGAAACCAGTCTGCTTGAAGGGGTACTGAGTCGCGGGGATCGACGAACTTGCGATGCAGTCGAACTCGCTTGGCAACGCGGAGCACGCATGGACGGTTGGGATGAAATGCTAGATCCAAAACGCTGGTGGCAAGCTCTCGCGGACTCCAACATCGACGTCGAAAAACAATTGCACGAACCTTATGAAGTGATGTCCAAGTTGCCGTGGGATCACGTCAACGTGAAATCAGGTAGAGAGTTTCTGCAGAAGGAACACCAACGCGCAGTGGTGCAGTTGGACGCAATGGTGGACGCAAAGTAATGCGTGCGACCCGCGCAATTGTCCAAGTTGGATTGGATCGCTGCCTACAGTCGCCACCCAGTAGTCTGACACGCGGCGGCAAGTTCGCATTGCTGATGAATCAAGCTTCCATTACTGCTGACTATCAATACGCTTGCGACGCGCTCAATGACCGATTTCCGCAGCAACTCGTCGCTATACTCTCCCCGCAGCACGGACTATGGTGTGAACAGCAGGCGAACATGATCGAGTCGTCGCACTCGCTTCATCCAGAATTGAATGTGCCGATCTACAGTTTGTATTCTGAATTGCGCGAGCCCTCGGGCGAGATGTTGCAAGGCTTGGATGCTTTCGTCATCGACTTGCAAGATGTTGGGACACGTGTCTACACCTTTATCTGGACCGTCGTGAACTGTTTGCGAGCTTGTCGAGCCCACTCGCTGCCGGTGATTTTGCTCGATCGTCCAAATCCGATCGGTGGCGAAATTGTTGAAGGACCTATGCTCGACAGCAACTTTCGCAGCTTCGTAGGCTTAGCCGATATTCCAATGCGGCACGCACTGACAATCGGTGAACTCGCCCGCTTCTGTAACAACGCTCTCGAAATCCACGCGGACCTTGAAGTGATTCCGATTGCCAACTGGAACCGCAAACACCAACTGCCTGAAACCACCGCACCTTGGTGTCCACCTTCACCGAATATGCCCCGCTACCAAACCGCGCTCGTCTATCCCGGGCAAGTGCTACTCGAAGGAGTCAACCTTTCAGAAGGCCGAGGTACGACCACACCGTTCGAAGTCGTCGGTGCACCGTTCATTCAAGCCGAGCAGTTTGCGCGAGAATTAAATGCTCGCTGCTTGCCGGGGGTCCATTTTCGACCACTTCGATTTGTTCCCACCTTCGATAAATGGGCCGGTCAAAGTTGTGGTGGCGTGTTCATTCACGTTAGCGACGTGCATCAATTCCGCTCTTACCGCACTACGATCGAGATTCTTCGCGCGACCAAACGATCTTACCCTGCGGAGTTTGCGTGGCTTCCGCCTCCTTACGAATATGAATTCATCAAGCCACCAATCGATATTTTAAGCGGTAGCGCGAAGCTGCGAGAAGCAATTGATGCAATCGACGACTCGCAAATTGAATCTTGTGTCGCAGTGGATGATCGCAGTTGGCATGACGCCACAGCACCGTATCTTCTTTACTAAGCGGGCTTCGCCCTGGTGCGCCAGACTCATAACGCTTTGGAACCCAGTTACTCAGCCGCCACGATCGATCCGGTTCTGTTAGGGAGATGTATGTCCGCCTTCTCCACGCGATTTCGAAAGGAATACTCACGAGAGAACGTGCTCCACGCACCATCCACCAACGGCTCACCTCTTCGATCTATGCTCACCAAAGTCGATCCTTCCTTCACCAGAATCGCGAACGCATCGTCCTGGTACGCAAATCTCCAGCGGTGCTGCGTTGGCAACGCTTGCGAGCCTGTTGACTGCTCGCTGCGAAAGACTTCGAGTAACGGGCGTAGCGCGGAATTCTGATCCACCAACACCATGTCGCTGTCATACTTCTCAAGCAATTGCGGCCATTCGCTGCTGCCAGAATACAAGGCGTCATGGTCCAGCATCACTTGCTCTTCGTAAGCTACTTCATAGCGACCGTCGAGACTAACGCGTACATCTGGATACAGAGTCCATGAGATGTATGCCCCCTGCGCGAAAGGTGTTAGAAGATCACCTCGAAATCGATTCTGCTTCAGGTACTCCACCGCTCCTGTCGGAAAACTCGCAACGGAGTAAAGCGGCTCAGGCGGTAATGTAGGACTCCAGAAGTGGTTCTCGCAAGCGAACAGCAAGCATGCGATTGCTACTCCCTGGCATCCACGAATGACCAAAGATCTCTTCTCCTCGACTCCGCGAAACAGAGACTATCCAAGAGGCGTGTGCGTCAGCCAAGCCGGCACATATGCCAACCATATCGCTCCATAAAGCGATCCGTGACGAATATGCTGCAACGCCTCATATGCGGACAAACCCAAAAATGCGGCTCCATGATGACGCGTCATTCGCACGAACCGAAGGCCATAAGCGAACAAGAAAATGCTCAGTAAAAACGCCGTCATTGTCAGCTCGGGTGCGTAAGTGTTCCACAGCGCATGCCACTCGACAATCAATGGTCGCGGCATCATGATTGCACGCAGAAGATACTGAATGTATTGCCAGCCATAGGGATTGATCGGCAGAGCTAACGGTACCGCGCATCCGACAACGATCAAGTGCCAACTCGCAAACAGCGCAGCCGACAGGGAACGCTCGCGCAGCCACACAGCCAGGAAACGTTCCGCACAATGAAACCCGAACATGCCCAGTCCAACGACGAATCCAGCATGAATGTTTAGCCACGCTACCAGCATCAACCACCAAGCGATCACCCAACCGCGTCGCCCTCGCCAATCGAGCTCTTGCATCCACATCTGAGCCGCGAGAAATACCAGCGTAAATAGTTGCGCTCGAATCGTTGAGAAGCCAACCCAGAAAAACGGAAATGTCGTCGCTGCTATAACAGCAAAAACATACGGATGTGCCCCTCGCATCCTGGCAATTCGATAAAGCAACAACCACAATCCGCTGATCAGCAGCAGCCGAAGAATCGCGATACCTGCGAGCCCCAGTCCGCTTTCAATGCTCGCCAAGTAGAGAATGGCTCCCGTTCCCCACTCATGATGCACTGAGGGGTTGACTGTGGGAGTAAAAGCAAACACATCCTGTGTGGGAAAGACTCCCCGCGCTAACGCTTCACGGAATAACGCCATCTCATGAAACACGTCATGAGTAACCTCGTGCACACGAGACACATACGCTAGAAAGCCGCAAGCCAAGGCAATGGTTAGCCAGGCGATAAGCGAAACGTCGCGAGATTTCCCTACTCGCAAATTTGCGCGCAATGTATCTTGAATCGTTTGGCTGAGCTTTGACATTTCGCATCCTTGAAGGGACGAACCTACAAAGCTAGCACCCGATTAAAGTCGTGCTTAGGCGAGCCGACCGCTCCGGGCCAACGAGTTTTGCACTTGCGTTAACTATTCCGAAAATTCCGAATATTCGGCTAAAGAATTGACCTTCCAGTCATCCGTCGCTCTCTCTAGACTCCGCCCGGCAGACCGCCTTCCAATGAAGTAAGGCTCAAGCTAACTCGATTGGGCGTGGCCGCCGGTTGAGTTCCATCGCGATCTAGTGACGTTGGGCGGAGGAACCCAGCGACGCGAATTCGCAAAAGTGTTTTCGACCCCGTTTCGCTGTCAACCAAAGAAACATCAGCCTCCCGTTTCTTCGAACTGACCGCATGTCAACATTCTCTGCGACCAATCAACTCAACGGATTGAGTTGCTCGCACGAGAATCACAAAAGGAGTTGCGAGCATGGAAGCTCGTCGCGTTCGCCCAATGAACTTGGGCTTGGCCACTGCTATCGCTCTACTTATCAGTTCACAGTCGTTGGCGCAATTTGGCCCGCAGCAACAACATGTCGCTCATTCACCGAACTTCATCGTCTTTGCCGCTACACCTCAATTCGCTGCGCAAGTCTCACAGACCGCTGAACAGTATCGGAAGGAATTAGCCGTCTACTGGATCGGCAAAGAACTACCTGCATGGTCGCAGCGATGCCCTTTGCACGTTACCGCCAGCCCTCGTTTGGGCGCAGGGGGCGAAACACGCTTTTCACTAATGCCAGGAGGCGTTGGCAACTGGATGATGAGCGTCCAGGGAACCGAACAACGCGTACTCGACAGCGTTCTTCCGCATGAAATCACCCACACTATTTTTGCGACTCACTTTGCTAGTTACAACAAATATGTTCCCCGCTGGGCTGACGAAGGCGCTTGCACTACTGTCGAGCACATGGATGAGAAAGGGAAGCATGTCAAGTTTCTACAAAGCTTCCTCCGCACCGGACGTGGTATTCCTTTCAACAAAATGTTCGCGCTGAAAGATTACCCCAACGATATCCTGCCGCTTTACGCGCAAGGTCATTCAGTCGTACAGTTTTTGCTAGACCAAGGCGGACCTCGAAAGTTCGTTGCCTTTCTCGAAGAAGGCATGCGCACCGACACTTGGCAAGTCGCGATGAAAAACCACTATAAGTACGCAACGATCGGTGAGCTGCAATCGCAATGGAACCGCTGGCTCGGCGATGGTAGTCCGGTATCGCTGGTCGGATACGCGCCAAGCTTGCAGGGTGAAGCCGGAGTTGGCATTCTCGCTCTCGCATCGACCACTACCGCAAACCCAGCTAGCTTAAATCCCGCAAAATCCAATGCGCAGTTAGGCTCATTCGAACGACGAACGCCGTCCGACTTTGCGCTTGCACAAGCATCACCCTCGCCGCTGCAAGGACTCGAAGGCGCCAGCTTTACAAGCGGTGAAAGCTATTACCGCGATCGGTTGCGGGCTGTTGCCAACGGGGCCGCAATGGACAGCTCTCCAGCGCCTACACAGCAAACAGTAGCTTCCTCCCAACCAATCCGGCAAGCTCCTGCAAACCTGCGAGCGATAAGCGCTTCGGTCTCTGAACCGAGCCAAGCTTATCCACTCCACGCCTATCAAACCGGCCGTCCAAACGCCGCACCGCCTCAGCAGAATGGGATCCAAGTCCTCGATTGGGGCAACTCGCAACCTGTCGCAGGAATTGCCAACCAGCCACAGATGGTCCCCTTGATGCGCTAAAGCAATCGCAAGCACCTGCTTATCAAACCCTTTCGTGCTCGTCGCGCAATTCACGGTAATAATCAAGAATCACCGATGCAGCAGAAAACCTGGGCATCACCAAGCTCACGAAGAGCACGAGGTCGCTGATCCGCGCGGCGAAAAATTGGGAAATTTCGGGGATGCTCGCGCTCTCGTTTTTTAAACGCGAACGATTCGCGCGAGAGCCGTAACAACATTCTTCAAGCCGCCGTATCTCTTCTCATACCTGATCCTATTACCGCGTAGTGACTCCTTCGGCATTACTGCGTCCAGCCGTTGTCACTCGGCATGGTTGCAATGGTATTCCCCGCGCACAAGCCGCTAGCGCCGCGCCGCTAATCGTTATCCTGAATCTTTCTTATAAACCTGCCTAAGTGCTCGCTTCGACTCACTCTCTGCACACATGTGAGCCCCCAGAACTCACCAGATTAGAATGATGCACTTGCAGTAATGCGTCCCGATCAAGCAATGCTTTGCGAATGACGCTTTTCGCATTCGGACGTAATGTGTGGCATGCTCTTCGCATTGCAACTTAGTCATCACTGATGGGCAAATAAGTAGTTGTAATCAGTAGATTTTCAGCCAGTTTTGCAACCCGCTTCACACGCACGAATGGGCGATTAGATGATTTACGAAGTAACTGGGGACATTCTGTTGACACGCGCGCAGGCAATAGCTCATGGCGTCGCACCCAACGACCACTTTGATTCCGGCTTGGCCCTCGCACTGCGGGAAACGTGGCCCGCTATGGCGAAAGACTTCCGCCACTACGCTCATCAGTCACATCCGAAGCCCGGCGAAATCTGGACCTGGAGCGGAGTCGGTGGCGCTCGCATTTTTAATTTGATGACTCAAGAAGGCGATCATGGCCATGGCTCCCGACCCGGCCGGGCAAGTCTCTCGAATGTCAGCCACTGCTTGAAACGCCTGCGACATGAAATCGAGAAGGAACAGATCACCAGCCTCGCGCTACCCGCACTGGCTACCGGAGTCGGAGGGCTAGCTTGGTTGGACGTCAAACCGCTTATCACGCAAAGCCTCGGCGATCTGAAAATTCCCATCTATGTCTACACCTCGTACCACGCGGGACAACAAGCTGTCGAAGCTGCGTAGCCAAACCGACAGCATATTACCACCAGCACTCGCCTTTGGATTAACCGCTTGTTCTGGTGTGTTAGCAGCAGGTTTCCAAGTTGGAACAGTGAATCGCCTGCGTTCCGCGTAGACTGCTAATAACCGACTTCACCCAGCCACACATCGATAGCCAGATGCCTCAGAGCCAGTTGCATCAGTTGCCTTGGATCAAGCGGCTGCCTTTCGGCTGCATTTACGGTGCAACGTCAGCCGGCGGGTCGAACAGTCGCTTAATGTGGACTTCTTCTCCATACACCGTAACCACATCTCCAATTCGCAAAATAGTCCCAGCATTTGGCAACCCTGCATTCGCTTTACCGTCGGTCTTCACTGCCAAGATGACAACGCCGTGGTCCCATGGTCGCGAT
>JANPLP010000033.1:0-4069 GCA_031426595.1 Planctomycetia bacterium
GCGGAGTGATTTTCTCCTATGGCAAAGCAAATGGTGGGACAAGCCAAGTTCCAGGTGCCTGGTGGTTCGGCCACCCCGGCGCCCCCAGTTGGCACCTCCCTTGGTAAATACGGTATTAATCTCGGTCAGTTCGTATCTCAATTCAATGAGCGGACTCGAGAATTCAACGGAACACCGATTCCGGTGGTGGTCACCGTTTATTCGGACCGCAGTTTCGAGTTTATTACGAAGAGCCCACCGGCTGCTTCGTTGCTCAAGCAAGCGGCGGGAATCGCTAGCGGTTCTGGCGAACCCAACAAGAAGAAAGTCGGGAAAGTCACTCATTCGCAGATACAAGATATCTGCAAGAAGAAGATGGCTGACCTGAACGCTCGTGACCTGGAGCATGCTGCTCGCATGATCGAAGGCACCGCACGCAGTATGGGCTTGGAGGTAGTGGAAGGTTAACTATGGTCAAACCAACTAAAGTAATGAAAGCCATGCTTGAAAAAGCACCTGGCAAGACCATCATGCCTCTGGCTGACGCGGTCAAGATTTTAAAAGAGTTCCCAGCTCGGAAGTTCGACCAATCGGTCGAGATCCACATGCACTTGGGGATTGATCCTGCCCAAGCGGACCAGCTTGTCCGTGGCTCGGTTGTGCTGCCGCACGGCATTGGCAAGACCCAGCGGATTATTGTTTTCGCGAAGGGTGACTTGGCAACGGTCGCTACCGAAGCTGGAGCGGATCTAGTGGGTCAAGATGACTTGGCCAAGAAGATCAAGGAAGGCTGGACCGATTTCGACGTGTGTATCGCAGCTCCGGACATGATGGGTTTGGTAGGCCCATTGGGTAAGGTTCTCGGTCCACGTGGATTGATGCCATCGCCTCGATCGGGTACCGTTACTGCCGAAATCGCGCGAGTCGTGAAAGAGTATAAGGCTGGTAAGGTCGAGTTTCGAAACGATAAGGGCTCGAACTTGCACGCGATTGTAGGCAAGTTGAGCTTCGAGCCTCAGAAACTGATTGAGAACATCGAAGCGTTCATTCAGTTCGTCAATAGTCTCAAGCCGAATGCGTGCCGCGGGACTTACATCAAGAGCGTGGCGCTGTGTGCGACGATGTCGCCGAGCGTTCGTATTGCGGCGTAGTGGATCGGGTTCTTCGGTTCGATTTATTTGAGCGGAATTGGTTATGAGTAAGTATGTGAAAAACCTGGTGACAGGTGACATCAAAAATCGGCTTGAAGGCGTTGCGGACGCAGTTCTGGTGAACGTGATCGGCATGGATTCGGCTTCGACATTCGGCATTCGCAAGAAGCTGCGTTTGAAGGGAATCAACATGTTGGTGATCAAGACCAGCATGGCGGCTCGAGCCACCGATGGTACTTCGCTGCGTCCTATGTTTGACAACCAGGCTGGTTCACTGGCCATGGTTTGGGGCTGTGAAGACTTCGTCAGTTTGGCGAAGGAAGTGGCTGAAATCGTCAAGTCCAAGGAGTTCGCCAAGTTCGAGCTCAAGGGCGGCGTGATGGATGGTGACGCGCTGACGGCTGAGCAAGTTCTAGCGGTTAGCAAGTGGCCAAGCCGCACCGAGCAGATTTCATTGCTGGTCGGGCAGATACTTAGCCCAGGAGCGAATCTGGTTAGCCAGATTTTGAGTGGCGGATCGAACTTGGCTGGTCAGGTCAAGACGCTGATCGAGAATAAGGAGGGTGACGCATAGTCGCAATTGTTCTGCGGAACCACTGCGGCCGTGCAAGTTAACTGCACTCAGATGCTGCGGGCGTGAGCCGCGTTTTTTGAATATCAGTTTTGATTGGTTATGAGCCACAGTTGCGAGTAACCGCAAGTTTTAACGAGTTTGATCCAACAGAAGCATTTAGTAACTTTAGAGAAGGGTTTTCATAACCATGTCCGAAACAGCATACGCAGACGATATCAAGACACTGGGTGAGTCGATTGTAGCTTTGACTTTGAAGCAAGCCAAAGAACTTTCCGATTACCTTGAGAACGAGCACGGCATTAAGGCTGCTGCTGGCGGCGCCGTTATGATGGCTGCACCAGCCGATTCAGGTCCTGCTGCAGTAGTTGAGCAGACTGAATTCGACGTAGTCTTGACAGGTTTCGGCGAGAACAAGCTGAACGTTGTTAAAGTCGTCAAGGCTTTGACAGGCGCTTCGCTCATGGACGCCAAGAAGCTGGTTGAGAGCTGCCCAGCCAAGATCAAGGAAGGCGCATCGAAGGATGACGCAGCCAAGATCAAGAAGGAACTGGAAGAAGCTGGCGCATCTGTCGAACTCAAGTAAGACGAAGAACTGACCATCTCGCGGCGAAGTTCTTCGATGGGCATTCGCCGAGCGATAGGAAGCTGTGGCTTACGAACCGCACCGAATGGGTGCGGTTTTAGCAGGGAGCAGGTGAGCCCAGTCCCCGTCGTCGCGAGTGTCGCAGCAATCGGAGCGGTGCGGCTTGGGGTGGTCTTTCGTTTGATTGGCATGGTTCTAAGCTCATTTGTTGGCAAACTTGAGATTTCGAGTTTGGCTCAAAAGCTGCTTGCGGACGATGGACCCGGTTTTCCGGTGACTTATCATTCGCGGGGCGAGCCTTCGCCTTGGGTCCTTGCGACATTTAAAAAACTCTCATCAGCTTGCCTAGACTGGGTTTGCCAGCTTGGGCGAGCTGCGTTATATTAATTTCGTGCATGTCGGCCAGTTCGCTCCTTCCCTGCTATTTTCCCTATCCGGCGCGGTATGTGTCAGGATGCAGACATCCCTGCGCTGTAGTCTTTTGAGTGTTCGTACTCACTTGGTGTGCTGCCGTTCACTGGATTGCTGTTCAGTGGGCTATCGTTCACTGGGTGAAAGAGGGTTATGTACTGCAATTGATAGTTGGGGCGATTCTGATTCTTTAACGTGGGTCCTTTAGGAGAGCACTTCGTCAATGGCCACTTCCTCGCAGAGACGATTGAAACCGACTTCGGTACGCGTATTCGGTACCGGTTTGGATGCCTTAGAAATTCCCAACTTGACAGAACTGCAAACGCGAAGCTACGAGGCTTTCTTGCAGGAAGATCTTGCTCCCGAAAAGCGCAAGAATCAAGGTTTGGAGAGCGTATTCAAAGAAATTTTCCCTGTCGAAAGCTATGACAAGAGCGTATCGCTGGAGTATCTCCGCTACGAACTTGGCAAGCCGCGGTACACTCCGGACGAGTGTCGGCAGCTACGCTTGACTTATGGCAAGCCGATGAAGGTCTGGTTGCGACTCAATCGCGAGCAACCCATCGAAGAAGAAGTGTATCTGGGCGACATTCCGATCATGTTGGGCGGTGGTGAGTTCATCATCAACGGTGCCGAGCGTGTTGTGGTCAGTCAGTTGCATCGCAGTCCAGGGGTCGATTTCGTCGAAGATCAAGACGGCACCAGCGATCGTAAATTGCCGAGTTGCCGCGTGATTCCAGAACGTGGCAGTTGGATTGAAATCAACGTCACGAAGAAAGATTCGCTGAGCGTGCGAATCGACCAGAGCGGCAAGTTCTCTGTGATGACATTGCTGCGTGCGATGAGCGCCGCTCTTAGCACAGACAGCGACTTGTTGCGTGCGTTCTACGAGACGAGCGTAGAGAAGGTCGTCGACGGTCGCAGTGCGGCGAAGCTGGAAAACAAAGTGGCAGTGGATGACGTGGTTTACCCAAGCGATTCAGATCGCTCGGGTGAGATCATTATCGAGTCAGGCCACAAGATTACTAAAGAGTTGGCGGAGACGATTTGCACCTCCGGAATTTCCTCACTGGAAGTGATGGAAGCGCCGAAATCGCCGCTGATTGTCAACGCGTTGGCAGAAGACAATACGAATAGTCACGAAGAGGCTTTGCTGCGAATTTATCAGCGGCTCCGCCCAGGGAATCCGCCGCAGCTTGAGAAGGCTCGGTTGCTGTTCCATGAAAAGTTCTTCGATGCAAATCGTTATCGGCTAGGGCGTGTCGGACGGTTCCGTCTGAACCGCAAGCTCGGTACCGACGTGCCTGAGTCCGAAATGACTCTCAAGGCTGACGACTTGATCGCTTCGATCAAGTACATGATCAACCTGTA